>CAIJTL010000987.1 GCA_903823545.1 uncultured Planctomycetaceae bacterium | reverse complement strand
TGAGGAAAACCTCCTGCGCTCACGGCCATCGAGTTGTTCGCCGTGGATCGCTCGAACTTGCCCGACGCCACATCGTAGAACCACGGGGAGAAGTCTGCTTTCTTTTTGCCTTTCATCTGCTCTTCAAGCAGTTTCAACCCTTCGTCCATCAGTTTCTCGCCACCCAGGAAGTACCTAGAAATCTCGTCGCTGGTGTTCCAACTGATGAAGGCGAATTTCTTCCGGTCGGAATCATACGCAAGATACCCCCAGGCGTGAACCAGCGTGTGGACCGGGATAGCCTGCCCGTCCTTGTCGCGCAACAACCCGTTATCGTCGATCAGGAATTCCTTGTCCTTGACGCGCTGCGTGAAGGTCTTCGTGTTCGTGCCAGGATAGAGGCACAGCCAGGCGTGGGCGTTAATGTCGTAGAACCACAAGTCGTCCATGCTGTGGCCATCGGGCTTGACATAGCCGTGAACGCCTTCGCCGAAGAGGAAGGCTCCTCGCTTGTCTGGAGCGAGGATCAAGGCTTTCGCTCCCCACGAACTGCCCCGTGCCTTGCCCCACTTCGGGTCTGCGGCGGGGGCGCCGAGATTCACCCACTGGTTGTCGCCCAGCGCCTTGATTTTGTCGAGATGCGGTCCGGGCTTGCTGGGCAGTTCAGCCAGCGGCCCTTTTTTCGCCGTGTCTTGGCCGGATGCGGACCAAGCGACAATCAACATCGCAACAGCCGCCAAGAACGCCGCATGAAAAGTCCGGAAGTATTTCATCATTAGTCCCTCGGAAAAGGTGAAAATTGAGCCATTCGCTGCGCTTCTACTTTAGCTCCACCAGCTTCAAACTCTTGCTATCCAACCGCAGCACATGGACGCGGCTATTCTGTCCCACGGCCCACACCAACTTCCGGTGCGGATCGTACATCAGGCCCATCGAGTTGTTGAATGCTCCCAATGCCTTGCCCACGGGGTCGTCACCGGCCAACTCCGCGCCGAACCAAGCATTCTTGCCGCAATCGTACAGCAGCCAGAGAAGCTTGCCGTTGAGGCTGGCCCGGGCACCCACCATCACCATGTCGAGTTCGGGCAGATAGATCGTCTCCCGCGACGGCAGCGCCGCCATCGCCTTGCCAGCAGCGTTAAGCTCTTTCGCCTTTCCGTTTTTGAAATCGTAACCCATCACCTCCCCTTTGTTCTTATCGACGCTACTGAAGAATAGGAGCCGATCGCGCTTGCTATCGTAGGCCATCCCGTGACAGTCGGGGCTTTGGGCCGGCAGCGTGCCCGTTAGTGGTAGTGCTTTCCAGATACGGCTCGCACCGTCGAGCCGCCAAAGTCCGGCGCCACCGCCAACCTTGCTGGCCCAGAGTACGGCCCCCTCCGGCGTCGTGCAGACCGTGTCGGTATAAAAGTTCGGCCGGTGCGGACTGCGTGCCGTACTCCGTGACCACTTGCTCGCCTTTGGGTCGAAGAAGTAGGTGTATGCGTGCGGCACGAAGATCAGCGATTTCAGATGCGGATCGTACCCAGTGGATTTGTAGGTATGGCCAGTCATCCACGGATTGCCTTGGAAGCTCCATTCGCCGTTGACCTGGTCGTTGCTGTAGACATATTCCAGGGGCTGCTCGGGAGCGAAGGGGATCGAGTAGCGGTCGGTCTTGACATCGTACACTTGCGGTGCGGTGCCGCTGTAAGCCGAGTGGCCGCCGGAGAAGCGCACGATGAGGTCGAGGTCGGTTGCAAAGACCGCCGAGCCCCAGTCCATGTTGGGCCGCGGCAGTTTCGGTGTCGGTCGCTGCACCCACTGATTCGCTGGCAAATCCTTGAGCTGAGCATCGACCTTCGCAGCATCG
>CAIJTL010000986.1 GCA_903823545.1 uncultured Planctomycetaceae bacterium | reverse complement strand
CCGGTCTTTACACTGGTCCCACCCTACAGTTTCTACAATCCGACGAGTTAGCCGGCCGTTTTGCGGGACACTCAAGCAACTGTCGTCTGCAAGCAGGAGCCGATAGACTGTCGCGTCCGCGATCCTGGGAGTTTTGGGGTCGGGGGCTGACGATGACCGGGGACTGACGCTGTCCCGTTCGACAAGTCGGCTTTTTTTTGCGCGTCCTGTTTGAGTGATTTTCGCCCATGCCTGTTCCTCAAGTGGCCATCATTGGTCGGCCGAATGTCGGCAAAAGTTCGATTCTCAATTGGCTCGCCCACAAACGAGTGTCGGTCGTTGATCCGACCCCCGGTGTGACTCGTGACCGCGTCACCTATCTGATGCAAGAAGGGGATCGCTACTTCGAGATGGTCGATACGGGAGGCATCGGCATCGTCGATCGCGATGACCTGTCGGAAGACATCGAACGCCAGATTCAAATCGGTATCGACACGGCAGACCTGATTTTGTTTGTTGTGGATGGCATTCAAGGGCTTGTCCCGCTGGATCAAGTAGTTGCCGAGCGACTGCGACCGATCGACGTGCCGAAAGTTTTGGTCGTCAACAAGTGCGATTCGCCGAAGACCGAAAACGAGATCCATGAGTTCTATCGCCTGATGGACATTCCCGTCGTGACGACCAGCGTCATTGGCAATCGCAATCGTGATGAACTCACGGAAGCAATCTTGGAACATCTCCCACCGGCTTTCGGGGACGAGTCATCCGAAGGGGCGGCGCTCGCAGCTGATCCGGAATTGAAGTTTGCGATCGTCGGTCGTCGAAACGTCGGCAAGAGCACATTCATCAATGCGCTCGCGGAAGAGGAACGCTGCATCGTCAGCGAGATTCCCGGCACGACTCGCGACAGCATCGACGTTCGTTTTGAAATCGACGGCAAGCGTTTGTTAGCAATCGACACACCGGGCGTTCGTAAACGAAAGAGCCTCGCAAACGACATCGAGTATTACGGCTTGGTCCGCGCTCAAAAAAGCATTCGCCGAGCGGACGTCGTCTTCATGTTCTTTGACGCCACGCAAACGATCTCGCGAGTTGATAAGCGGCTCGTGGACGAAATTACGTCGCAGTTCAAGCCGGTGATCTTCGTCATCAACAAGTGGGATCTGGCCAAAGAAAAAGAGATGACGATGGAAAAGTGGGGCGAGTACCTCGGTCATGAATTTGGGACGTTGAGGTTCGCTCCGATTGCGTTTCTGACAGCGAAGGCCGGCCGCAATGTGAAGAAGCTGGTCAACCTCGCTCAGTCGGTCTTCAAGCAAACTCGAACACGAGTCTCCACCGGCGAAATCAATCGCCTGGTTCGCGCGGCAGTCGTCGAGAATCGCCCACCAGTTCGCAAGAACCAAGTCCCGAAGATTTTCTTCTCGACACAAGTGGCGACCGAACCACCCACAATCGTTTGCAAATGCAACAACCCGGCACTGTTCGATAACGCGTGGCAGCGATATCTGCTGGGGATCTTGCGAGAAAAGCTGCCGTTCCAAGAAGTACCGATCAAGCTCTACTTCCGCCAACGCGAACAAGCGAGCGAACAACGCGGCGGCGGCCATCAGAACGAAGGTCGTGATTACGAAGCCACAGCCAGTTCGGATGCGAACGACGAAGACTTCTTCGATGATTTCGATGGCAGTGACTTCGACGAGTAACGGCCTTGTGCCTGCACGACGTCAAACGCCGCCTCCGTCGCCCCGACGGATCAGCCGCACAGCAATCCATCAATAACGAATCGCGTTGGGCCGAACAGGCGGCGTTGAATTACTTCGATCCCAACATGCGATGGACACCCAGAGTCAGCCTTGATGACTTCGCCGACAACCTGCGAGCGATGGTTGCGATGTGCCACGAACAAAATAGCGATGCCATCCTGGTTGTTTGGCCCGATCAGCGACAACTCTTGGATCAGTCAACGTGACGGTTGCCCTATCAAGAAGTCACTCGCCAAGTCACGGCAGAGACGAAAGTCGGTTGCATCGACCTCGTCTCTTCATTCGAGCGATCGGGCCGCCAAGCGATCGAGCGATTTCTGCCACGTGAGGTCATCCACGTCGATCGCTAAGGAAATCAATGGATCGCAAGGCAGGCATCGGCACGAGTCTGTCAAAGATAAACAGTGTTACGAGCCACGGCTGATGTGGTCTTGCCAGAGACTGTTCGCTTTCGCCGCACTGTTCCGAATACAAATTGCCAAACACTCACAAGCCAAACAACGAGACTCCCCATGCACAACAACCACGTGAAGCACAAGCTCCAAGCGGGCGAAGCATCCATCGGCACGATGATGTTTGAATTCAATACGACCGGAATCGGTCGCTTAGCGGCTGCGGCGGGGGCGGAGTTCGCGCTTTATGACATG
Source organism: uncultured Planctomycetaceae bacterium (assembly GCA_903823545.1). GTDB lineage: Bacteria > Planctomycetota > Planctomycetia > Planctomycetales > Planctomycetaceae > SXKJ01. Next base: position 4,174 of record CAIJTL010000986.1, on the reverse strand, counting down.
GAGCACACCGGCTGGACCATTGAATCAATGCGGATGCTCATTGCGACGACTCCGAAGGCAGAGATGGTCCCGATCGTGCGGATTCCGGCGACGGAATATCACTTCGTGTCGCGAGTGCTCGATGTGGGAGCGATGGGGGTCATGATCCCCATGTGCGAGACCGCCGAGCAGGCGCAGTTACTTGTCAGTTCCGCGAAGTACCCGCCGGTCGGTCGACGCGGAGCGGCCTTTGCGATTGCTCACGACGACTATCGCCCAGGATCAATCCCAGAGATCGTTCAATCGGCAAACGACGAAGTTCTGCTGATTGCTCAGATCGAGACCGCTCGCGGTTTGGAGAACGTCGAAGCAATCGCAGCCGTGCCGGGAATCGACGCGCTTTGGATCGGCCTGTACGACATGACCAACTCGATGGGAATCCCCGGACAAATGCAACACCCCGATACGCTTGCAGCGATCGACCGAGTGCTGGCGGCGTGCCGAACTCACAACAAAGTCCCGGCCGTACTGGTCACCAGCATCGCCGAAGGACAATCGCAACTCCAACGAGGCTTCAAGATGATCGCCTACAGCGGCGATCTGTGGCTCTATCAATCGGCTCTTCGACACGGAATCAAATCGCTCCGTGCGAACGGTGAGGCGTAGCACGCTCTGCTTCACTAGACTGTCGGCACCTTCGATACGACGTGCGATTCAATTTAACCTCACCTGATCTTTATTGATTGAGTGGATTCGATGCGAATGAACTCTCAACACAGCCTCGTGATTGCAGCCATCGTTTGCTGGGGCCTGATTTCGCTTGGCCCTGATCAACAACTTCTCGCTCAGCCACCTGCATCGCCTGGAAATAACCGAGTCGAATTCGCTCGCGACGTGCGGCCGATCTTGGCGAACCATTGTTGGAGCTGTCACGGACAGGACGAGGCGACTCGGCATGGGAAGTTGCGGTTAGATGGTCACGACGCGGCGTTGTCCAAAGGTGAATCGGGAAAGGCCGCAATCGTCGCTGGAAAGCCAGAGTTGAGCGAGGTCATCGCGCGAATCATTTCGGACGACGAAGACAAAGTCATGCCGCCGGTGCATGCGAAGAAGCCATTGAACGCGGCTCAGAAGGAAACGCTCAAACGCTGGATCGCTCAAGGTGCGGACTTCGCGCAGCATTGGGCCTTCACGTCGCCAAAGCGTCCTCAGTTGCCGAACGTCACGCGAACGGATTGGGCCCGGAATGCCATCGATCTGTTTGTGTTGAAACGACTCGAAGCGGATGGAATCGCACCGTCAATCGAGACTGACAAGGCAACGTGGCTGCGGCGAGTGACGCTCGATTTGACCGGTTTGCCTCCATCGCCAAGCGAGCTGACGGCGTTTATGGAAGACTCGTCGCCAGCCGCATATGAAAACGTGGTCGATCGGCTCTTCGCCTCGCCAAGATACGCCGAGCGAATGGCAATGCACTGGTTGGATGCGGCTCGGTTTGCTGACACGAATGGCTACAACAATGACGAAACTCGGACGATGTGGCCGTGGCGTGATTGGGTGATCGAATCGTTCGCCACGGGCATGCCGTATGACCAATTTCTCACCGAGCAATTGGCGGGCGATTTGTTTCCCAACGCCACGCTCGCGCAGCGAGTGGCAACCGGCTTCAATCGCAACCACGTGTTGACGACCGAAGGAGGAATCATTGAGGAGGAATATCACGTCGAGTACGTCGCTGATCGAGTTCACACAACGGCGACCGTCTTCATGGGGATCTCGATGCAGTGTGCTCGTTGCCACGACCACAAATACGATCCGCTGACTCAGCACGACTACTACCAGTTCGCGGCGTTCTTCAACAACATTCCGGACAAAGTGGTCGGCTACAGCCAAGGCCGCATGGCGGAGCCGCTCTTGAAAGTCCCATCGCGATTGCAACAGATGGAGTTGGATCGGCTTGAACAGCGCAAAGCCGAACTCGAAGCGGCGATCAAGGCCCGTGAAGCGAACATCGGCCCAGAAGTGGCTCGCTGGGAAAAGAGCCTCACCGCGGAACAGATCGCGAAATCCGGACCGGTCGGGCTCGTGACGCATTTCACATTCGATGAGTCGGAAGGTGATCAGGTCATTGATGCCGTTGATGCCAATCGACGTGGGACGATTCGTGGCAAAGTCGCTCGAGCACCGGGAAAGCTTGGTAACGCTCTCGACTTCGACGGCAACACGTTCGTTGACGCGGGCGAGACTGGGGCATTCGACAGCGACCAAAAGTTTTCGATCGCCGCGTGGATTCAACCCACATCCAATGAGGCAACGACGGTCTTATCCAAGATCGACGACGCGAACGCGTTTCGCGGTTACGACGTCATCATGGAAGGTGGCAAGGTCGCGAGCCACATCGTGCATCATTGGCCCAACAGTGGCTTCAAAGTCATCACGAAGGAACCTGTCTCGCTCAACGAATGGCATCACGTCGTCGTGACGTATGACGGAACACGCAAAGCGGCCGGCATGAAAGTCTTCGTCGATGGGCATTCTCGGCCGCTCGACATCACGACGAACAACACGCTCGGCGGAACGCTGAAGACCGACAAACCATTTCACATCGGCAAGCGAAACGCCTCCGCTCCGTTCAAAGGTCGCATTGATGACGTGCAACTTTACGCGGTCGAGTTATCAGCCGACGAAGTGAAATCGCTCGCGGCAGGACAATCGCTTGGTCAGCTCAAAGAGGTCTTGGCTGTCGCTCCGAACGATCGCAATGAAACGCAGCGAAGTTTGCTTCGACAGTATTACCTCGCACGCATCGACCGTGAATCGCAAGCGCTGAAGGCAGAACTCAGCGAGTTGCCGAAGCGACAAGCGGAGATCGACAAGGCGATTCCCGTGACGATGGTCATGCAGGAATCGACACCGCGCCGTCCGACTTACATGCTGCGTCGTGGGCAATACGATCAGCGCGGCGACGAAGTCAAAGCTGGTGTGCCGAGCATATTGCGTTTGTTGCCACAAAGTAGTCCAGGCGAGCCGGGCGGCGTCAGCCCCCGGACAGTTTCACCGAAAGCAGAGGGGGCAACTGATGCCACTCGACTCGATTTGGCTCGTTGGCTAATCAGTCCCGAACATCCGCTGACCGCTCGTGTTGCCGTGAATCGTTGGTGGGAGTTGTTGTTCGGAACCGGTCTGGTCGAAACAGCGGAAGACTTCGGAGTTCAAGGGACTCTGCCGAGTCATCCCGAGTTGCTCGATTGGCTCGCGACGGAATTGGTTCGAACCGGTTGGGATCAGCGAGCGTTGCTGAAGCTCATCGTTACCTCGGCCACGTATCGTCAAGCGTCGCGAGTCACTCCGCAGTTGCTCGAACGCGATCCGCGCAACCGCCTGCTGACTCGCGGGCCGCGATATCGCTTGTCGGCGGAGAGCGTTCGCGACAACGCCTTGGCTGTCAGCGGCCTGCTACGAGAACGGCTCGGCGGCGCGAGCGTGAAGCCCTATCAACCCGAAGGTTTGTGGGAGGACGTGTCAGTCGAACGTCGTGAGAAATACGTTATCGATCCGGGCGACGGACTTTATCGCCGGAGCATGTACACGTTTTGGAAACGAACTTGCCCACCACCCGGTATGACGACTTTCGATGCGCCTGATCGCGAATTCTGTTTGATTCGCCGAGCCCGCACCAACACACCACTGCAGGCGCTCGTGCTGCTCAATGATCCGACCTATGTCGAAGCGGCTCGCAAGCTGGCTGAGCGTGTTCTCGCCGAATCGAAATCCGATGCCGATCGCTTGTCGCTCGCCTGCGAACTGGTCCTCAGCCGCCGTCCGACCACTGTTGAACGCGACGTCCTCACCACGTTGTTACAAAACGCAAAACAGCAATTTGCTCGCGATAAGGGTGCCGCCGAAAAACTGCTGACAGTCGGACGGTCGACGGTCACGACTGGTCAGAACTCCGAAGAACTCGCCGCCTGGACCACAATCACGAGCATGTTGTTGAACTTAGACGAAGCCATTTCCAAGACGTGACCGCCATGTATCACGATTTCGCGTGATCCCGCAGAGGCGCAGAGTTCTTGAGGTGGCGGAGCCACAACCAAACCAACCCGAAGCGTGAGCGAGGGCGAGCGCGTCAAGAGATTCCGAATTCATCGCGTTGTGAAGCGTTCGCCCTCGCTCACGCTTCGGGTTAGTGTGT
>CAIJTL010000985.1 GCA_903823545.1 uncultured Planctomycetaceae bacterium | reverse complement strand
GTCTACTAACAAGTGAGGTTCACTGTGAAACAGCAGAGTTCTGAACGACTGAAATGCCTCGAGATTTTTGAACGACTGAAATGCCTCGGGATGATGGCCGTCGCGGTCACCTTTGGTGCCTTCCACGCGACAGCCCGGGCGCAGGAAGTTGTTGTCGAAGCTCCACCGTCGGCACCGGCGGCTCTCAGTACGGTTCCCGTTCCGCTCCCACAGAATCTGGACGATTTCATCGTCAACCGTGATTCGGCGATCACTCTCGGAAAGGCGCTGTTTTGGGACATTCAGGCGGGTGGAGACGGGCGCACGGCTTGTGCCTCGTGCCACTTTCACGCCGGAGCTGACAATCGCCTCGTAAACACCGTCGCTCCCAGAACCGGACAGTTTCGGGGCGCGAACAGCACCCTGACTGGCGCGGACTTTCCCTTTCATCGCCTGGCCAAGCCGCACAAGAAGCAGAGCGACAGCAATCCGGTCGTCTCCGACACCAGTGAAGTCGTCGGGTCGCAGGGAGTCGTCAAGAAACGCTTCACTGCGATCGTCGAAGGGTCGCACGTCGATGATGGCACCCTGATGCCAGACTCGACATTCAACCTGGACGGTGTCAACACGCGAGCAGGCACGGGACGCAACGCACCGAGCGTGATCAACGCGATCTTCAATGATCGCCAATTCTGGGACGGCCGAGCCAATCGCTTCTTCAACGGAGTGAACCCGTTCGGCGACATGGATCCCGACGCGCGCGTCTGGATTTACAAAACCGAAGGCAAGAAGTTCACTCAGAAACGTATTCGGCTGGACAACGCCTCGCTCGCCTCGCAATCGGTCGGGCCGATTAACAACGATGTGGAAATGAGCTGGGATGGCCGCACGTTTCCCCAAGTCGGTCGCAAAATGCTGTCGCTCGCTCCACTCCGTTTGCAGCAGGTCCATCCGAAGGACAGCGTCCTCGGCAAGCTCGCGAGCACTTCGGGACCGGGGTTGCAGCCGGGCGTCACCTACTCGGAACTCATCAAAAAAGCGTTCGTCAAGAAATGGTGGTCGAGCCCCGAACCGACCCCTGATGGCTTCACGCACATGGAGGCGAACTTTTCGCTCTTCTGGGGCCTGTCGATCATGATGTACGAATCGACCCTGGTGTCGGATGACAGCCCGTTTGACCGTTATGCACGCGGCGATGACGCCGCCCTGACGGAGCCTCAAAAGGCGGGTCTGGCGCTCTTTTTGAACCAAGGGAAGTGCATCAACTGTCACAAGGGGCCCGAGTTTACAGGAGCGGCCATTAGTCAGTTGCGCGGTCCGAATCGCGAGCCAACGGAAACGATGATCGAGTTCATGAACATGGCCATCGCCCCCGAGGCATTCTATGACTCGGGCTTCTACAACATCGGAGTCCGTCCGACCGCCGAGGATCTTGGCGTGGGAGGCAGCCACCCCCAGTTTGGTCCGCTGTCACTCACGCGGCGAGTGCAATCGGGGCAGAGTCCCGACCTCAATGGTCAGAGCATCGCCATCAGTCCGGGAGACCGCGTGGCGGTCGATGGTGCCTTCAAAACGCCGACGCTTCGCAACGTCGAACTGACCGGCCCCTTTATGCACAACGGCGGAATGAAGTCTCTGAAAGAGGTCGTCCTGTTCTATGCCCGCGGTGCCGACTTCGAGCAGCAGAACATCGACAACCTCGATCCTGATGTCGGTGGCATTGAAGAGGTTCTCGGCGATTCCGAAAGCGTGACCGCTCTGGTCGAATTCATGAAGTCGCTGACGGACGACCGCGTTCGGCACCAGCGGGCTCCGTTTGACCATCCTGAACTGCCGATCGCCAATGGCCACAGCGGAGTCTCGGGTGGAATCGCCACCGACAACATCCTCATTTTGCCTGCTGTCGGCCGGGCGGGCGGTGCTTCGCTCAAGCCGTTCCATAGTCAATTTCGTGAATGAAACTCGAACCACGACGGCCGATGCCAAGCCGTCGAACAATTGGTCTTTCTGGTCGTTCTCAACTCTGTTTAAAGAATCTCAAGCATGAAAACGTTGGTCACTCGCATTTGTCTCCTGCTCGCCATCACACTGGTCACGCTGCCCTCCACCGCGCTGGCTCAGACCGTTCCTGACATCTGGTCGGTCGAAGGCCCGATCACGGGGATCGACCCCACCGCTGGAACCATCACCGCCAGCGGAGTCACTGCCACCATTCCAGCCGCGCTGCCATTGCAGGGAACGCGGGGACTGACCGGTGCCAATCTCGCTCAGTTGCTGGACGCCACTGCGCCGGGCCGCGTTCGTTCGATCTTCGCCTCGGCCGGTGAGAACCCCGGCAACTCGGGGGGCACTCTGAAAGCGGAAGGGATCGTCGTCGAGACGGCTGCCGGTCGCGTGTACCAAGCGACCGCTGTCGTGATCGAAATAGCCGAGAATGTCATCGTCGGGGCACTCATTTCCGTGGACGAGGCGAATGGCACGTTCGTCGTCAACGGAGCGACCTGCCGCATGAACACCGACGAACGGTTTCCGGCCGACGTACTGGATGCGGTTCTCGATCCATCATTGACGTTCAACGATCTCAAAGGAGGCATTGGATCGATCGTCTCGGTGAACGGCTACTTCCACGCGGGGGCCGTTCACACCGTGATCCTTGAGACTGAATTGCTCCCCACCAGTCCGAGCACCGACACCGTGCGAATCGTTAAGGCCGAAGGCAAAAAAGTTGCCGGCAACCGCAGCGAACTGAAACTCCGCGGGGTCGTTGGACCCCTCGATCCGAATGCCACGATCACGATCATCGACGTCAAAACGGGAAAAACTCTCGGAATCGAGCGAGTTGAAGCCG
>CAIJTL010000984.1 GCA_903823545.1 uncultured Planctomycetaceae bacterium | reverse complement strand
GGTTTATGCGAGTCTGCTGATCGCGTTTGTGTTGGCGATGCTCAACTTGGTGTTGCGTCCTAACAAGACTCTTGGACTGTGCGCAATCACTCTGACGATGCTCGCTTCTCTACGCGGAAGCATCACGACCGGGCTTGAAGTCGAATCATCTCAGGTCTTCTTCGGCCTCGACTTCTTTGTGCTGAACGTGATTTTCACCGGCTTCTTGTTCGTGCCGCTGGAGCTGCTGTTTCCGAAGGTGAAAGACCAGCCGTTGTTTCGCTACGAGTGGCGCGAGGACTTGTTTTATTACCTGGTCAGTTCGCTCTGTGTGCAGGTGCTGACCTTTCTGACATTCGGGCCGTGGCAGTTTGTTTTGGCACACACGCAATGGACCGAGTTCCGGCATTGGGTCGGTTCGCAGCCTGCTTGGGCGCAATTTGTCGAGATCATGTTTCTGACGGATCTCGCTCAGTACTGGGTGCATCGGCTGTTTCATCAAGTGAAATTCTTGTGGCAGTTTCACGCGGTCCATCACTCGGCGCAGTCGATGGATTGGATTGCGGGGGCGAGGATGCACTTCTTTGAGATCGTGATCCTGCGAGCAACGACATCCATTCCGATGTTTACGCTTGGCTTTCAGCAAGGTCCGTTGCAGGCGTACTTGCTGTTTCTCTACGTGCATTCGACCTTCATTCACGCCAACCTGCATTGGGACTTCAATTGGCTGGGCCGCTTCTTCGTAACTCCTCGTTTTCATCATTGGCATCACGGCATTGAGCGCGAAGCGATTGACGTCAATTTCGCGATCCACTTCCCCTTGTTCGACAAGCTGTTTGGCACGCTATATCTCCCAGGAAGAGTCTGGCCGACCGGCTATGGCATCGGCGGCCATCCGGTTCCGAAAGGTTATTGGCGACAGTTTCTGTATCCGTTTCGGAAACGTTCGTAACACTGTCGCCACATGAAGCCAGCTTGTGAGCAGCTTAGACAAGCTGGCAACTTGCCGTTACGAGGAGACCGACACTCGCTGAATTGAGCTGATTGCGATAGCTTGGCAGCCATGTCTCGAGCACAAGTCACATCAGAGCCGATTCCGGCCTCAACCGCGTCGAAGCCAGGACTTACATGGTTGAAGGTTCGGCGTTTCTTATTGCGGCGGCTAGTGTCGACAATCTTGCTGCTCACTTTGTATGTGCTGTCGATCGGGCCGATGTGGTGGGTCTGGTACAGCGGCATGTATGTGGAAACAGAAACGAACTATTGGGTTATCGCGATTTACGAACCCCTCCGTCAGGCCTGTCGCATCGAATGGGTAAACTCGCTGGTGACTTCGTACATCGAGTGGTGGAATCTGTAGCACGCTTCGGTTGGTGCTGAGGTGGCACTTGGCAAATGTCGGGCTCACGATCATCCTTCCGCCCCAAATGTCATTGGGCCGCTGGCCCGCGAAAAGGATGAGTTCTTATGCACGTTACGATCACTGCCGTCGGGCCGGACAATCGAGGTTTGGCCGATCCGATCATTCACTATCTGGCGTCGGCCGGGGCGAACATCCAAGAAATTCAGATGTACGACCACGACAGCGAGAAACTCTTTGCGATGCTGCTGCGAGTCGAGTGGCCGGTCGAGCAAGAGTCGATCGCCACTTTGCGGACACGCATGAATCAGATCGGTGAATTGAAAGGCTTGTCGATTCGGACGTGGGCTCGTGATGAGCAAACTCGCCCTCCGCGTATTGCGATTTGCACAACGTATCGACCGGAGCCAGCACTCGCGGTTTTGCGAGCGATCCGTGATGGGCGTGTGAAAGCGACTCCTGCGGTGATGATCGGCAACCGGTCGTCATGTCGCGGAGTGGCTGAGCAATTCGGTGTCGATTGGCATGACGTCGGCGACGCAAAAGGGAACCCGGACAACACGCGAATGGTGGAACTTTTCGACCAATACCAAGTCGATTTCATTCTGCTCGCGCGTTACATGCGCATTCTTCCTCCGGCGACCTGCTGGCGATTCGCTGGTGGCCGCATCATCAATTTGCATCACGGACTGCTCCCGCCGTTTCCCGGCTTCCGTCCTTACGAAGACGCTTACAGCCGCCACATGCTGACCTTTGGAGCGACAGTCCATTTCATCGTTCCAGAGCTTGATGCAGGCAATCAGATCATCCACCAGAGCACGTTCACCGTCGAACCGGGAACACCGCTCGAAGCGGTCAAGCGGCAAGGAGAATCGGATCACGAACCATCTTGCTTGGTCGAAGGTTTGCGCCGAGTGGTTGATCGCGAAGTTGAATTGCACTTTCACCGAGTGGTTCGGACCGAAGCTCGACGGCGTGAGTCCGACGCGGTTTCGGCGGCGAAATAAGCCAGCAGGTCAACGACGGTTTCGAGCGATTTTATCGGTGGTGGGTGAGCGATCTTGGCTTCGCTCGGCAGCGTCACGTTGACTCGCGGCGATTTCGGCGGTCCAATGTCACCCAACGCATCGAATTATGCCGATGAATGACTGGCCCGCCTGCTGCTCTCGTCCCCGCGACCTGCCAATTTCGCTCACCTACTTGCCGAGACCGCCGAATGTATTCGTCACGAGCAGAGATGGCTGCCTCGTCGTTCGATCTTGATCGTCGCCGGTTGTTGCGATCGGTTTCTGCGGGCGCGTTGGGTGTTGGCCTGACTGATTGGCTGGCGATCGAGTCGGTTGCGAAACTGACCAATGCCGCGCAGCACGCCAAACAAGTACTGGTCGTCTATGAAGAGGGTGGCATCTCGCAGATGGACTCGTTTGATCCGAAGCCAGATGCTCCAGTCGCACACCGATCGCCGTTCGGGCCAATCGCGACTAACGTGCCGGGAATTCAATTCTCGTCACTGATGCCGATGATCGCTCAGCACGCCGATCAACTGGCGGTTGTTCGCTCGATGACAACGACCAAAGTCGCCGGCCACATCGAGGGCTGCCTGGAATTCCTCAAAGGCTATCGCTTCGATTCACCCACCTATCGAGGTCCAACGCTCAACTCGCACGGCTTTCCAGATATCGGTTCGGTCGTCGCAGATCTAGATCG
>CAIJTL010000983.1 GCA_903823545.1 uncultured Planctomycetaceae bacterium | reverse complement strand
GCAATATCGCAATATGAAGACGGAGACATCAAGATCCCCGCGGCAAAAGCAGATGAAGCGAAGCTGGAAAATGTTTCTGTTGCGAAGGCCGTGAGTTATCTGGAACAAGGCTCATTGGCATGGAACGCACAGCGAAAGTGCGTCAGTTGCCACACCAACGGGATCTACATGACGGTGATGCCCACCTTGGCTTCTTCAATTGGCAGGCCGATCGAGGCAACTCGCGATTTCTTTCTCGAAACACTGAAGACGATGTCAGCCGAGCCCAAGGTCAAATCGCGTCTGTGAATATTTCGTGGAGCACGTTTCCAACGTGCTCGAAAAGGGTTGAAGGGCACGTTGAAACCGAACCCTCCTCATTTTTCAAACGCTCTTCGTGACAGCCGAAGATCGTTTGGAGACGAGAATCTCTCATCGCGTTTAATGTTAAGACCGTTTGCTGCGGGAATTCCCGTTCTCGTTGCGTCCGCTCGGATCGAGCTTCCGCCAAAAGGGCCGATCACTATGATCCCGCCCCTGCCGTCTCCTGATTGCGATGTTGAGGACGGTCGTCCTCCTTCTTCATCACTTTCAAATTGCCCGCTTGATTCATGCCAGTTGTCAATCAAATCCGCGACTACTTCGAGCTATTGAAGAAGAGTAATTTGCTCTCGAAGGATCAGCTTGTCGCGACCCGCACCGCGGCTCGCGATTTCACAGAGGCGCGTGGGTTGTCGAAGTGGTTGATCAAACGCGGGTGGATTACACCGTGGCAGGCTCAGCAGCTTCAGAACGGCCATCACCGTCTCTTTCTGGGCAAGTACCAATTACTCGATGTCATCGGCCAGGGTGGCATGGGAGCAGTGCTTAAGGCTGAGCAATCTTCGGTTCGTCGGATCGTGGCCTTGAAGGTCATGGCGAAGGAGTTACTGAAAGACGAGAAAGCGGTCGGTCGGTTTTTACGCGAGATTCAAGCGGCTGCTTCGCTCAATCATCCCAATATCGTCGCGGCTATTGATGCGGACTTGGTTGGCGATCGCTACTTCTTGGTGATGGAGTATGTTGAAGGCCGGGATCTGAAGGCATGGCTTAAGAAGTATGGTCCGCTGCCTGTGAGTTGGACCCGTGAAGTCGCTCGGCAGATTGCACTTGGTTTGCAACATGCACATGAGCACGGCATGGTGCATCGCGACATCAAGCCGTCGAATATCATGGTGACGGTTGATTCGGTCAGCGGTCATCCCGTCGTCAAGATCATGGATTTTGGCCTGTCTCGACTGGTGAGTGAGTCGGAAAACGATGACAGCCAGAGAACTCGAACTGGCGCGATCATGGGCTCGCCCGATTACATCGCCCCAGAACAAGCGAGCCGTGCGAAAGATGCAGACATCCGCGCGGACTTATTTAGCCTCGGTTGCACGATGTTCCATATGCTCACCGGTCAGTTGCCATTTCCCGGTGACAACATCATGGAAAAACTAATGGCGAGAGCGACGTTCGTTCCGCCACTTGTCAGTTCGATGCGTTCCGATGTGCCGCCGGAGATGGACGAAATCGTTGCAACTCTGATGCGACTTGATCCCACTGAGCGAATTCAAACCCCAGCAGATTTGGTTGATCGCTTGGCTGCCATGCAACATGGCAAGCCGACTCCTGAGCCTGAACCAGTTCCGGAATCATCGGAGGATTCGCTCGACGGCATCGTTACCAACGGTCCTGATGACACGCTGAATCTGTTTTTGGATCAGCTTTCCGCACAGTCAACAGACTCAGGCTCGGATGCGATGCCGGTTTATCGCCCAAAAGCGAAGTCGCCGAAGTGGATTGCTTCCGCTGTGGCGGCTGCTTGTGTGATTGGCCTATTCATCGTTTTGGCGGTTATCTCTGTCGGCGGCGGTCACCAAAAGTCTTCGACGAAAGACAACGACGACGACGACGACTCGCAATCCAGTCGGCGAGAGCAGATCAAGAAGTCGTCGAAGTCGAGCAGCAAGCGAAAGTAAATCACGCGCCAACGCGGGACGATCTGTTTTTGGGATTCATTGCGGCGATTCCTCTCCACTCATGAATGTCGAGCCGCGTGCTTGACCGTGCGAGTCGATTACTTTTCGTCCGGCAAGACTTCCTCGGTATCTGGAAGTTTTCGCTTCTTGGGTGGCGATTTCGGTGGTGTCGGCAACAACTGGGTTGGCGTTTCTGGTTTTACTCCGAACCAATTGGCAACCAAGTTTTGCATCCCGCTTTGAAATGTTGCTCGCGCCTCTTCGTTGGATTTCGTTGCGGCGAGTTCATCCAACAGTTGATCGATCGCTTTAAGGTGAGCGATCCAGGAATCCGGTTGCTGTTTGAGTCCATCTGCCCAAGCGACGGCCTGGCTCCGAAATGCGGACAGGTTTTCGGGCCAGCTTTCGGCAAGAGTTTTCGGTAGCCAATACCCTTCAATTTGAACGTAAGCATGCTCCGTCGGTTCCTGCTCCGGCCATTTCATGCGAACGACCGCAGAGTCTGTTGATGAGGAGACCAATGTCACTTCGACCTTCGCGAGATTCTCAACGGCTTTCGAGGACACGGCTCCACCAGTGGGTAACGCTGCTAAGGTCTGCAATAGTTCGTGGCCAGTCTTTTCCATGAATAGCCCAACATCAATTTTCTTCATTCGTTGGAGGTCAGCGAGTTCGCTGTCACCCACGCTATCAAAGAGACGTTGCAGACTTTGTGGACTGATTGCGGTTTGCGATTTGTTCTCGGCTGAATCATCAGAGGCTTGTCCGAAGATTGCAGCAGCTTTTGCGGGCAAAACCTTTCGAGCCTTTTGCCAAACGGCAACGGTTGCTTTCCACGTGTCGTCATCCAATTTGTTCGCAAGATCGCGGACTAATTGTTGAACCTCTTCACGATGCGAAGGGGGCAAAAATTCCCAGACCACGCGAGCTTGATGCTGTTGCAGCCCGTCAAGAACTCGGCGAATGGTGGCGTCGGCCGTTTTCGGTGGGCCATTTGGCTGAACGGATTTTGGAACGGTCGATGTTGGTTGCTCCGTTGCCACATCGTTCGAGCCAGAGCAGCCAGTCAGATAACTCAAGCAACACAATGCGATCACAAGAACGCTTAATCTGTGAGTGTATGCTTCTCGTTTCAATCTCATGGCATTTCCTTGTCATCCGTGCCAATTGGTCCGCTGCCGAATTATGAAAGCAATTCGTTGATCTCACGTCGTTGAGCCTCAAACGTTGCATCGTCGAGGACGGGAGTCAATTCGCCGGTAGAAATCGCTGTTGGCAAATCGACCCAACTCTTACACCCGGCCATCTGCGGAGTCACTTCCAAGTCAATCGGTAATTGACGGCGAAAAATGCGAGTCACGAGCACGAACAGGCCAGGGGTTCGATAAAGGAATCTTTGATCGACAGTTTTTGGTGACCAGATATGTCGACCGTCTAGACGTGAAAGTGTTTCTAAGTCCGCGATGTGATAGACGTCCGAAACCACAGCGTACAGGTCAAGCTTGATTCGTGACGCGTCGACGTCTTGAGCTTGTACTTGGTCGATCAATGGTCGCGCTTCTGAAATGACATCGTCTGCTTGTTGATGAAACCCGGTTGGATACAACCAGAATTCGTCGTGCTGAACTCGAAAACCTTCGCGGCCTTCGTGAATTCCTCCCTTGCGCAGGATCAGCGACTGTCGGCCTTGAGCGAGCGCTGCGCATACAACGGCCCACTCTTTGAATGCGATCTGGTTTTGAGGAATCATGAAGTCGATGCTCTCTCGTGGTTGTCCGATTTTTCAAACAGGGGTGATTGCACACGAGCAATTTTCAAAGACTGAAACTCACGACCGACCGCTCAGCACTTCGGCGTAAACTTCGCGAATGCGGCGAGTCATCGTTTGGTGGCGGAACTGATCGGTGAAGCGATCGCGGCCAGTACTGCCAAAGGTTTCCCGGAGTGATGGATCGGCCACCAGAATATTCAGTGCATGAGACAACTCATCGACGGATTGTGGCGGCAGCAGATAACCGGTCTCTCCAGAGATCACGACTTCGCGAGCGCCATCGACGTCGTAGCTGACGACAGGTCTACCGGCGATCAATCCTTGTGGAAGCACGCGGGCCAGCCCCTCCCACAAGCTGGTATGGACGACGATATCCATCGCGTGGATCAATTCGGGAACTCGATCCGGCGGCACAAGTCCTGTGAAAATGAAGTTTTTCGTCAGGCCGAGCGAATCGATGTATTTCTGGTACGGCTCACGCAGAATGCCGTTGCCAACGAAAAGGAATTTTGCGTTCGGATGTTGGCGAACAACCTTCGATGCGGCGGCAATGACAAACTCATGTCCCTTCAAGTGAAATAGGCGAGCGATCTTGCCGATGACAACATCCCCCGGCTCAATTCCGAGTTCTCGTCGTACAACATCGCGCGGTCGAGGTGGTGAAAGAAACGGCTCGACTTCCATGCCACTGGAGATCGTGACGAACTTCTCTTTGGGGGCAATTCCCGCCGCAACGTACTGCTCAG
>CAIJTL010000982.1 GCA_903823545.1 uncultured Planctomycetaceae bacterium | reverse complement strand
ATGCGAAGCGGAAGACGGCTCAAGTGTTGCCGACGTTGCCGGTGACGGTGTCCGGACAGATTCGTCGCATTGAGGAGGTCGACCGTTATCAATTCAGCACGCCGAAAACGGGACCGGTGACGATTGAGTTGTTCGCTCGGCGCTTGAACTCGCCGTTGCATGGGATGTTGAAGGTGCGTGATGCAAACGGTCGAGTGGTGGTCGATGCGGCTGATAGCGAAGGGCGTGATCTCACTCTGACGATGCACGCTCAGGCCGAGATGAAATACGAAGTGAGTCTTCACGATCTCGACTTCGCGGGGGATCGGTCTTACGTCTATCGCTTGTCGATCAGCCCGGGGCCGCAAGTGCTCGCAGCGTATCCGGCGGCGGGGCGGCGCGGTGAGACGCGGTCGGTTGAGTTTGTTGGGATCGGACTCGCGACGGGAAGCGACAAGCTGGAGTCGGTGACTCGCGAAGTCCCCTTCCCTGCCACTCCCGATGCGAAAACTTTCGCGTATTCTGTCGAGACACCGTGGGGCGCGGCGCGACCTTTCACGATGCAGCTCTCTGATGTCGTGGAACAACTCAAGCCAGCAGCCGGCGAATCGCTGTTGAATGTTCCAGGTGCGGTGACGAGCGCGATCGCCGAGCGATTGGGCTCTGAACAACATACAGTGACATTGAAGAAGGGTGAGACGTGGGTGATCAACGCGCAAGCGAGATCGATCGGTTCACCGCTGGATTTAGAATTGAGCTTATTGGGGCCAGACGGCAAGCCTGTCGCGACGAATGACGATATGGCCGGGACGACTGATCCGGAGTTGTCGTATGCAGTACCAGCGGATGGCGCTTATCGGATCGTTGTCACCGATCGTTCGGGAAGCAGTGGAACTCGTTCGGCGAACTATCGGTTGAGCGTCAAGGCACCGCAGGATGATTTTGAGGTCACTGTGCCGGTGCAGATGAGCGTGCCGCTCGGAACCCCGGTGAAGCTCGCGTTGAAAGCGACTCGCAGTGGTAGTTTCAAAGGACCAATTCCAATCAAGCTGTCGGCCTTGCCAGAAGGTGTCACTGCTCCGGCTGACCTCGTGATCGCCGAAGGAAAGAATGATCTGGCGATCGACCTGACGTGTGTGGCGGATGCACCGACGAATGCGGTGTTATGTACGGTCACGGCCACTCCGCAGATCGGCGGCCAAACGGTGACACGTTCGGTCGGGACGGTATTGCTCGCAACGACAATGAAACCACGAATCAAACTGACTCCGGAAGGGCTCGACGATGTCAGTAAAGTGCATCGCGGAAGCACGCATCTATTTCCGATGCAGATCGACCGGCTCGAAGGATTCGCGGGAGAGATTACTTTGGAAATGACCGCGAAGCAGCAGCGGCATCGACAAGGATTATCCAGCGATGAGTTCGTTGTCCCTGCCGATGCGAAGCGAGTTGAGTACCCGATCTTCTGCCCCGAATGGATGGAGACAACGAAGACCAGCCGCATGATTCTCAACGGGGCAGTCAAAGTCACGGACCCGAAAGGGAAAGTGCGCACGTTGCTGCAACGCCAAGAACTTCGCTTCGGCATCCTGCCCGACGGAGCGATGATGAAGCTCAATCACACAGCGGGAGAAATGTCGGCGGCTCCCGGCAGCGAGATCAAGATCCCGCTCGTGCTTTCGTTGACACCGGAGTTGAAGGAGCCGATTCGGCTCACATTCATGCCCGACGAATCGCAAACCGGTTTGATCTCCGGTGAGCCGATCGTGCTGGAGTCCGATCGCAGCAAAGCGACGTTTGTCGTGAAGTTGGCCAACGATCCGAAACTGATCGGCGAGCAGACGATTCAAATTCGCGCGACCGCGATGAAGGGTGGCCGCTGGCCGGTGGTGTCTGAGACGTCAGTGCTGGTAATCGTGAAGTGATGCGTCAGGCTGTTTGGCATCGGACGCTGCCGTTGATGGGATTCAAGGAACAAGGGAATTCATGCACGGCGGACGTGTGTCAAAGTTGTTGGCCGGTGAGGACTTCAGTGAGGAATTCTTCGTTCCAGTCGGCGAATTGCATTTTGCCTCGCAGGCTTTCTTTGAGCGGAAGGTGTTTGAGTCGTGTGATGGCGAAGCGTCATAGCGAATCCAAGTTGTTACCGATGGTTCGTTCTTGCGTGCGGCTGTCGTCTTCGCAGAAGTTCACGTCGAGCACCCAGTGCATGGACTCGATGCCCCAGTGGCCGCGAACCGCTT
>CAIJTL010000981.1 GCA_903823545.1 uncultured Planctomycetaceae bacterium | reverse complement strand
GCAAATGGCCGTATCCAGGAAATTCCTGAGTCCTCTATTGAAAGAATTTGTCTCCGGTAGCGCATCCGGGCTGATCTTCAAAAGGCAGTGGCGACCATAGCGACCCTCGGATCTAAGCAGACGCGCAGAGGAAACTTTGTCGCCGCGCTCACCAAGAGCACAGGTTTTCCGCGAATTCCCTAACGCTCTTCGCGAGTGTGGCTACCCGGAGATCAATGCGGTTCCACTTAGCTTTGACGCAGCACTCGTGCGCAAACAAGCGATGTCACCTCAACCTCATCGTATGAGGATCAAGACTCGTGATTCGGTTTTGAAATGGCCGTTACGAATAGACCATTGCAGTCTGCACGTTGCCCCACTGGGCAAGCTCCGTTTGGAGCTGTTGCAGTTCGTCATGCAGCGATTGGTAGGTGGCATCGGCGTCGGTCAACTCTCCCTTGCGGCCGAGAAGTTCCAGCCGCAAAGCAGTCGCGACTGCCTCATTCATGCCGAAGTTTCCGGCCGAGCCTTTCAGTCGATGAGCAGTTCGCTCGATCGCTTTGGCGTCGCGGCGTTGCACCGCACTTTGCACGTCGGCCAGCAGCTTCGGGGATTCCTCCAGGAATAGTTCGATGAGCTCGGTGACAAGATCCAAGTCGTCTCCCAAACGATTCAGCATCTCGTCGTGATTGAAGATCTCACTCCGGTGCGGCCGCGTGGCGGCGGATGACATTCCCGGCGTTTGCTCCTCACCGCGGTCATGGTTCTGGTGAGGGCTACTGTTGTAGGAATCGCTCGCCCGACGACGCGAGGCTTTGGCGGAGAGCTTCGCGACGATGCTGGAGATTGTGTCGAACAGCGTTTGCGGCTGGATCGGCTTCGAGACATAGCCGTCCATGCCTGCTTCGAGGCAGCGTTCGCGGTCGCCAGCCATCGCGTGCGCAGTCATGGCGATGATTGGCAAGTGCTGGCCGGTCGTCTTTTCTTGCGTGCGAATCGCGGCGGTCGCTTCCAGGCCATCCATCTCCGGCATTTGGACGTCCATCAGCACGAGATCGAAGCGTTCTTGTTCCAAGCGTTGCAGCGCCTTGCGGCCGTTCTCGACGACGGAGACCGTGTGACCTTGCTTCTGCAACAGTCGCACAGCGACGCGCTGATTCACCACGTTGTCCTCGGCCAGCAGGATTAAGAAGCGGTTGGTAGCCGGAGTCTCTTCGGACGCTGCCTCGCTGGCGGTGGTGATGCGATCGTGAGTCGTTTCGCACATCAGGTAGGAGGTGCCCAGCGCCGTCACGACCACGTCAAACAGGTCCGACTCCTTGACCGGCTTCGTGAGATAGGCCGAGATGCCCAACTGGTGACAACGTTCGGAATCCACCACTTGTCTGGTGGTGGTCAGTAACATGATGGTCGCACCCGCAAGATTGGGATCGCGGCGAATCTGTTCGACGACCGCGAAGCCGTCCATATCTGGCATCTCGGCGTCGATCAGCACCAACGGGAACTTTTTCCCCGCGTTGCTGGAGAGTTGCATGGCGGTGAGTGCGAGTCGGCCGTTCTCAACAGCGGTTGGACACATCTGCCAGTGCGAAAACATCTCGACTAGGATGCTGCGGTTCGTGGCGTTGTCATCGACGATCAATACCGGCATGTTTTGCAGCGGCACCGTGGGTTGCTGAGCGACTCGCGACGACAGCTTCGCCGACAGTGGAAACCGCATGGTGAAGTGGAACGTGCTGCCGCGCCCCAGTTCGCTTTCGCTCCAGATGCGTCCGCCCATCATCTCGGCCAACTGCGACGAGATCGTCAACCCCAACCCTGTGCCACCGAACTTACGCG
Organism: uncultured Planctomycetaceae bacterium; assembly: GCA_903823545.1. Lineage (GTDB taxonomy): Bacteria > Planctomycetota > Planctomycetia > Planctomycetales > Planctomycetaceae > SXKJ01. The sequence goes on along the minus strand of CAIJTL010000981.1, from coordinate 372 downwards.
TGGTCGAACCGTCCGCTTGCTCAAACGGACGGAAGATGAGCTTCAACTTGTCGGCGGAGATGCCGACTCCGGTGTCGGTGACAGTGAAGTGCAGCAGCACGTCATCGGTGCCGCGCGATTCGGTTTGCACGCGTACCACCACTTCCCCGTCGTTTGTGAACTTGATCGCATTCCCGATAAGGTTCACCATGACCTGTCGTAAGCGACCAGGATCGCCGAGCAACATGTCAGGCACGTCAGGCGAGATGTGACTGGCCAGTTCGAGTCCCTTTTGATGCGATTCAATGCCGAACGATTTGATCGTGTCCCCCAAGCAGTCGATGATGCTGAAGTCGAGCCTCTCCAACGTCAACTTGCCCGCTTCGATCTTCG
>CAIJTL010000980.1 GCA_903823545.1 uncultured Planctomycetaceae bacterium | reverse complement strand
TTTGCAAAAGCTGGGTGCCGCAGACACAAGAAACTCGGAGTTGGCGTTGATCCAATTTGGCGGTGAGGTTTGAAAATGAACGTCGCACGCAAGTTTCTTATGCTGCGCACACAGCTTGCCTGAACGGCAAGCTGTGCTACCCAATACGAAAACACGGAGTTGTTTTCCTCGATTCCTATGTGGAAACGGGGACGGCGTCCACGGGCTGAGCGATCAGCACGGCTTGTTCGGTGGAAGGAGTGAAACCAGTCAGCAAGTCGAGATCGTCGTAGAACATCAGTTCGAGTCCGCCAGTGGCTCCGGTATCGGCGGTCAGCTCGTCGTAGTAGCCGTCGGCGATCGTGTTCGCGTTGAGCACCGGAGCGCCGTTGCTTCCTTGACGCAGATTTGCCGCACGCGTCGCGTAGTCACCAACAGACGTCCATTCCGAGCGGATCGCGAGCAAGGCGGACGCGATGTTGTCGTAGGTCGTGGCTCCGCCGATCAACAGGTCGTCGGCGATCCCTCCAGTGAGGCTGTCGTGTCCGTCGCCGCCGATGAGTACGTCTCTGCCTCCCAGGCCGACCAATCGATCGTCACCTTCTCCGCCGAGCAGGATGTCGTTTCCGGCTGAGCCAGTCAGCGTGTCGTCGCCAGTGCCGCCATCAAGGATTCCGCCAATGAGCACGGTGTTAGCCAGCGTGAGAGAGTCGTCTCCCTGGTTCCCCTTCAGCACGATGCCGACGACGTTTGTCGCCGTGAATCTCTGGATGCGGCCATTAAGCGTCACGCTGTATCTTCCTGAAGCGAGCGCGACGCTGACGGTGTCTTTCAGCTCGGAGCCGACCACGATCAATTGCTGCTTGGCCGGATTGGAGAGATCGGGAACGAGGTACGTCCCCTTCTGTTGCACTTCAACGGCTCCGATGTCCGCTCGTCCGGCGGCGCGGACGTAACCCAGCCCCCGTTGATCGAACGATTGCGGCGTGGGGTTCGAGCCTCGGTTGATGGCCGGACTTCCGGGAAGCAAGGCGTGAGTCAGCGTCGCCCCACCGTTGTCGGCGAGCGGGCCTAACAGCGGGTCCACTCCGTAGCGATTGGAGCCGGCGACCGATTCACGAATCGTCGCTCCGGCGCGGCGCTCGATCAGGCTGTATTCCGTGCGGAAGGTTCCCGCAAGCTCGTCGCCGATTCCGGTGGCGTCATTGTTCGCCACAATCGTGCTGCGCAAACGTGCCGAGACGGCGTCATTGTCGTTGCTGATCCCGCCGCCGTTGCCGGTGGCGGTGTTCTCGACAATCGTGCTGTTGTTGATGGTCAGCGTGATCGCTTCTCCGGTCGTCGAGTTATTGATCCCGCCCCCGTTGCCGCTGGCGGAGTTTCCGGAGATCGTGGCATTGGTGATCGTGACGATTGGATCGTTCAATCCCGTGGCGTTGTTGATCCCCGCGCCGAAGACGGCTGAGTTCGCCGCGATCGTCGTTCCGTTGACGGTCAGCGTTCCGAGGTTGTTGATCCCGCCGCCAAACTCGGAAGAGTTGGCCGAGATCGTGCCACCGTTGATGGTCAGTATCCCTTCGTTGTTGATCCCGGCTCCTTCAGTGCCCGCGACATTTCCGTCGACTGTGCAGTCGGTGAGTACCGTAGAGCTGAAGCCTCCGCTGAATTCGTTATGAATACCACCGCCAGCCGCGGAGGCCACGTTTCCAGAAATCAAGGTTCGATTCAGTGCCGCCCCAAAGCTAGATTTCCAGAGACCAGCTCCGTTGACCGCAGTATTTTCCGTGATCGAACTGTGATTCACCGTCAAAAAAACCCTGGAGTAGATGCCGCCACCCTCAAGACCGGCCGTGTTTCCTGTGATTTGCGAATTGATGACGCTCGCAGACGACCCGGATTTTGAGTAGATGGCTCCACCTCTGTCGGAGGCTGTATTCGAGTTGAAACCACTGTTGCTGATGGTCAATGTACTGTTAGATCCAGTTCCATCATCCATATGGATCGCACCGCCGTCGTCGGCTGAAGAATTTTCGGTGAACGTACTGTTCACAATCGTGATCACACCATTTCCACGGTCATAAATCGCTCCCCCTCCTTTCCCGCCGTTCATGACCCTGTTGCGCGCGAAAGTGCTGCCGTTGATGTTGAGTGTACCTCCCGAGGAGTTGCGAATGGCACCTCCTTGAGTGCTGGTCGCAACGTTGTCGGTGATCGTGCAATTGTTAACTGTTGCAGCACCAAAAATCGCCCCGCCAATGCCCGCCTCATTGAACGTGATCTTGAGATTGTTGAGTGTGAGGTTGGCGCTACTGTTTTCAATCGCACCACCCTCATCGGCGAAACCATTGGTCAGCGTCAGGCCAGAGATTGTGACGGTCGAACCGAAAGCCACCTGAAAGATTCGCGAGGAATCGTCGCCGTCAATCGTGAGGAGATCGGCCCCTAAACCATTGATCGTCAAGGAAGAGTTGATCTGCAACTCCTCACCATCCAGAAGGATGGTCTGCCCAGACAGCCCGGCCGCAAACTGAATCGTGTCCGCCCCGCTCCCGGCCGTGGAACCATCCACTCGGGTGTCCGTGTTGGCCGCCTCAATTGCCTCACGCAACGTGACCTGCCCATCCACCGTCATGTTGTCCGCCGCACTGGTCACCGTGATGACCGCCGGAACAATCCGCTCTTCCAACCGCTCCAGCCACCACGCCCCGGTGCTGCGGCGACGCCGTTGACCTCGCCCCGATTTCCCGAAACAACCTCGAACCACAGCCCCCAAACGTATGTAGTTGAACAACATAAGGATTCTCCTGTGAAAATTGTGCACGCCGAGCGTGCAGAAAATTGGGCAGCCAACCCGAACGTCCGGTCTCGGCCTCTACCAAGAGAGATGCGCGGCTGTTACGCGAAAATGAAAAAAGCCTGCCGACGGCCCGTAACCCGACGCGTCAGCGAGGGCGAATGCCTCTCAGGCCCCGCCATTTCCTCGCGTTTTGAAACGCTCGCCCTCACTCACGCGTCGGATTACGAAGCGTCTGCCCCTCAACAATCCGCGAGTCGGAATGGAGGGATGCCAGCGACAAAAATGTCTCCGCGATCTTTGCTGATGGCTTTCGACTCATGGCTGGCATCCCTCCGGGATCAACAACGACGCACCCCGGCTCGCTCATTTGGTTGCGGATTCACCGCCTTATGACGAAGGCTGAGACTCCCCATTCAGGATGATGTCCGTTTCGATCTCGTCATCATCGGGGAGCCCCGCCTCGCCATTCCCAAGGTAGCGGTCGAAGCCGGTGCCGCAGTCGATGAAGTCGTTGCCGAAGCCGCCGTAGATGGTGTCGTTGCCGCTGCCACCGAGCAGGCTGTCGTTGCCGTATCCACCGGTGATGTAGTCGGCTCCCGCTCCACCATCGACCGTGTCAGCACCGGTTCCGGCTTGGATGGTGTCATTCCCGGCACCGGCGATGATGCTGTCGTCGCCGCTTCCGGCGTCGATGTTGTCGGCCCCCGAGCCACCGATCAGCGTGTCTTTGCCAAAGCCAGCGACCAGTCGGTTATTCCCATCGCCCGCGTTGAGCAAGTCGTCTCCGCTACCCGCATCGAGCGTGTCGTTGCCGGTGTCGCCGATGAGCGTGTTGTCTCCATCGCCAGCGTACAGACCATCGTTACCGGTTCCGCCATTGAGCGAATCATCGCCGTCCCCGCTGATGAGTAAGTCATTGCCCGTTCCGCCGAGCATGGTGTTGTTACCCGACCCGCCTGAGGAAAATTCTTCGTCCTCTTCTTCATACGAGTTACTCGTGAGATAGTCGTTACCTTCGCCGCCAGTCATGAAGTTCGCACCGTGACCACCATCCAAGACGTCGTTGCCCGCTCCACCGATCAGTGAATCGTCTCCGTCTTCCCCAATGAGGAAGTCCTGATGCGTGCCGCCAATGAGCGTATCGTTACCGTCTCCACCCCTCAGATGGTTGGGGCCGTTCCCGCCATTGAGTGAATCGTCACCATCCCCCCCAACGAGCAAATCGTTGTTGGTACCGCTGAGCAACGTGTCGTCGCCGTTTCCTCCTTCAAGTGTCACTGGTCCGGTGAAGGCGACGGAGTTCAATACGTTGTTTTCGTCGCCACCAATCAGGTACGCGGTCTCGACGAGGGCAACACCATTCGAGGTCGTTACTAAGTTGATCGCTCCTCCGACGGAACTCGTGAGTCTCGAACTGCTCAGCGTGAGATTCGCGTTGGTGTCCACTTTGATCTGATCGATGCCAGCACCGGCGTCGAACCTGAAACCAGCTCCCGTGGGAATAGGCAAGGCGAAGCTATCGGACAAGACTTCCAAGGTGTCATTGCCCAAACCAGTCAAGACGTTGAACGCAGTCAGACCTTGAGCAATCAAGCCCTGCTCGCGAAGAGTGACCTGATCATTCCCCCGTGTGCGGCCGTCGTTCGTTCCTGTATTCAGCGTGACCGAGGTGATGTCGTAGAACGTAAGCGGCGCGATCGCTATACCGCTGCTGGTTCCGGTGACGATGTTGGCAGGCTGCTCATCGCGTCCGACAGCAGCGTCAATCTTGAGATCGTCGATCGCATTCGGAGTGACGACCGAGAAGCTCGGAAAGTTCAGACTCTCGATGTCCGTGCAACCGAAGAAATTGATTTGCCCCGCCGACGTTGCCAGTTGCCCTGAACCGGTCGTGAAGGCATTGGGGGTGTAGGTTCCAGCTTGATTCGCTGCGCCGACGATTCGCAATCGGTCCGTCGCGGCAAGATTGCCATAGAAGTTCAACACCCCAACCGGTCCACCAGAAAGGTCGATCGTCAGCGTGTCATCCTCATTCGCCGAACCAGCGATGATCACAGGATTGACTGAAGGAACAAATGGTTGGGCCTGGATCACTTGACCGGAGATGTTGTCAAACAATTCCAAATTAGTTCCGTTCCTGCGGATGGTCACATCATTCGGACCATTGTCTGATGGGAGGTCGAATCCCGGGCCGTCAAACAAGTACACGGAACCAGAATCGTCGGCCCCGGTCTCGTCCAAAACTGCACCGACGAGGATGTTGTTCCCCACCGCTGCCACGGAGGAGCCAAAGCTGTCTCCAAACGCCGGAGTCGGATTATTGATGGTCCGCAACAGAGCGCCGGTTGTGCCGTCAAACAAGTACACCGAACCAGAATCGCGAATTACCGTGGTGTCGTCCAAATTTGCACCGACGACAATGTTGTTCCCCACCGCCGCCACGGAAAAGCCAAAGCTGTCTCCAAGCGCCGGGGTCGGATTATTGATGGTCCGCAGCAGAGCGCCGGTCGTGCCGTCAAACAAATAGGCGGCCCCAATTCCGCGGTTGTCATTATGTGCACCGACGAGGATATTGCTCCCCACCGCTGCCAAGGAACTGCCAAAGTTGTCTCCAAACTCCGGAGTCGGATTATTGATGGTCCGCAGCAGAGCGCCGGTCGTGCCGTCAAACAAATAGGCGGCC
>CAIJTL010000979.1 GCA_903823545.1 uncultured Planctomycetaceae bacterium | reverse complement strand
GGGCACTCTTAGCCGTCGCATCCTTTTTGTCGTCTTTGCCCTTCGACGACGTCGGCTCACCATCCGGACGGGCAAGAGTGCCCGTCCTACGATTGATGACAGCAGCAGCAATCTGATCGCGCAGCGACTCTGGCAACGACACATCGGCGATCAGCGGCACGAGCGACGACAACACCGCCTCCGGCTGCAACGCGAGCAGCGCTCGAGCAAACGCTTCTTTCACCCGCGCGTCTATGTCGTGGGACAGTAGCCGCTCTGAAATTTGAGATTTGAAATCCGAAATCTTGAAGTCGGCAATCAAATTCGCAGCCGCCACTTGTTGTGATAGCACATCGCTTGGGTTGAGCCCCGCGATCGAAAACCGACCGACTGCCAACCACGCATACGCCGAACCTTCGTCAGCATCGAGCAATTCTAAGTAGCCTCGCTTGCCAGCGAACTCTGCGAGATTCCACTCAATCTTCTGAGCAGTGTCGTTGCGAGGTGGCATCGCCTCACGCAGCAGCGCGTGCGTGGAGACATCTCGCAAGCGAACAAAATTCTTCGGATTGAATGGCGTACCGGGCAACCCGTTGTGCCCCGCGCACCAGAACGACAGTTTCGCGGGCAATTCAAACGGCTCGCTGCGATACAGCCCGGTCAGTTGCTCCCCCTTCACCAAGCTGTCGAAGAAGAGCGACCCCTTGTCGCCATCTTGCGAAACCCTCGCGCGTAGTTCCCACGGATTGTCCGCGTTCGGCTTCCCCGGCACGACTTCGTTCGCCCACGACAAAGTCGCGCCGCGCGAGGACTCCAGTAACTTGCTTGCGAGTTCGCTCGCCCAATCGCGCAGCGACGCATCGGGGGACTCGCCGCGTTGTTGCAGTGCGACTCGCAAGGCTGAGAGCAGTCCGAGTTGTTGTTGAACGTCGTTGGCGAATCGCTTCCGAACGATTCCGACAAGCTGACTTGCGATCTTTGTGTCGGCGTAGCGAGCCGCATGTTGGACCAGAGGCAAAAGCGTCTCAGCCGGCTCGTCGTACTTTTTGAGATGCCCAATCACGAAGCCCGCCGCCTCGGCAGTTTTGACCGCGAGAGCAAACTCGGTCAATTGCCTCGAAAAGCCTTCGTCGAGCGGCACGCCGGCCTGAGCCTCGAATTGACCGGGCCTGGCGAAACAATCTCGGATCGCGATCCGGACGACTTGTCGAAGGTGGCTGTCATCCGCCGCAATGTTTTCGTTCGTTGTCAGCAACGCGGCGAGATTGACGGGCGAAGGCGCTTTGCGAAGAGCATCGGCGGCAGCTCGTCGAACGAATGGGTTGTCGTCCGCCAGCCGATCACGGATCGCGGCGTCAAGCGGGGCGTCCATGTCGTCGATCAACTCGGCATTGAGCTTCATCACGATCGTGCGAACTTCGGGTGCCGAGTCTTTCGCTGCCGCGATCGCGTCGTTCTCGTCGCACTCAGTCGATTGATCGAGCAGCGCGTAGGCCATGCTACGAGCGTGTGGGTTCTTGGAGTCCGCAAGAACCTTTCGGAACGATGCGACCAGCCCTTTATCAACGGCAAACGACG
>CAIJTL010000978.1 GCA_903823545.1 uncultured Planctomycetaceae bacterium | reverse complement strand
GGTCCGTCTTCAAGAACTTCAGCAGCGCGGTTCGATCGGCGAGGGCCAGTTCGAAACGAGGCACTCCAACTCGCTGATGAGGCACATCGGCCAAGCAGCCTTGAGCCGACGCTAAGTCCACAAACGGGATCGGCTCAGCACGCGGTCGAACGGGTTGATCGCCGACCGAGTGGCATTGGACGCAGCCTCGATCGACGAACAACTTCGCACCGTTTTCGATCGAACCACCGGAGATGAGATCACGCTTCGCCGCCGTTGTTTGCGATGCGATGTAAGTCGCGAGCGATGCGGCCGTCGCATCGTCCAAATGAAAGTTCGGCATGCGGCTCGTCAGATGAAATCGCTGCGGGTCTTGCAAGAAGCTGGCGAGTTGCCCGTTAGCGAACTTGCCCTTCGCATGAGCCAACGAACGGCGCGAGTACTCATCGACGCCGTCCGACTTCAAACGATGACAAGCGATGCAGCCGAGCTCCTCGAACGCAACCGCCCCCGCTTCAGGCGTGCCGGTGGTTGAACTCTCAACAAGCTTTGTCGCCTTCGCTTGCAACCACAGCGCGATGTCAGCGGCCTCTGCCCGAGTGACATTCAAATGCGGCATCTTCGCCCTCGGACGTTCCTGCGACGGATTGACGATCCAGTCGGCCATCCATCCGGCGTTGAGGCGGCTGACTCCAGCCAAGTTAGGCGAGTCGTTCAGCAAGTCATCCGCCAGATTCGCAGTGTTGGCTTGATGGCACGCACCACACTTCAGCGACGCGAACAGTTCGCGTCCGCGTCGCAGTTGAGCGAACTTGGCAAGTGCTTCGTCTTCGCTGTGATGGAACAGGACTGTCGGCGGAACGGGCTCGCGCGCGAACTCGCTGGACTCCCACATCAACCGGAACTGAGCCGCCGTGCCGCGTTCGGGAGAGGCGTAATCAATGACAAGCTTGTTAAAGCCGCCGTTGAGTGTCGTGGGTCGCTCCGCGATCCAACGAGGTGGCCCCGGCTTGCTTGTTGCCTGCGGATCGTTGGCGCCCGCCTTCGGCGTTGGTTCTCGGAGCCAACCACCGTTATCGAGCACGACCTCATTGTCGTTGACGAACAGCTTGAAGCTCCCGATTCCCTCGGTGCTGAAGCTCACCGTTTGCTGCAGCGGGACCTTAAGAAAACCTTCCCAACGTGCGATGAACGGGCCGGGCTTGACGTACTGACTTGCGGCTTGAGCGGGTGTCACAAAAGTTGCAGCCATGCGATCCACTCGGGCATCCTCGTAGCTCAGGCGGCTCGCCTGAGCAGACAGGCGAGCCGCCTGCCCAACGTTCGCAAACCGCGCGATGAGTCCCGGCTTAAGCGACGCTTCGAGCGCGTCATCCGTCGTTGTGCGCCGCTTGAGTTTGCTCTCGTCGATCTTCGCGGCGCTGACGGAGTTGAGCGTGAGATAGACCGTGCGTCGGAATTGACGTGTCGTCGTAGCATGGGCTTCCAGCCCGTGCGTCTTGTTCTCATTCACCGCCGTCGTTTGCGTCGTCGGCGGTGTCAAGTCATCGCTAGGAAGCACGGGCTGGAAGCCCATGCTACGAGTGCGCAACACGCACGACACCGCCATCACGTTGACCGGCTTTACGTCCTTCATCTCCAAGAACACCGTGCGGTCGTCGATCAGCGTTGCCGAGCGGACTCGGACTTCATCGCGGCCTTCTTGCTTCGGATCGGAGACGCGGTACTCGGGCGAGCCGTAGTTCTTCGAGTAAGAATAGTTCCATTGCTCGACGTGATAGTTGCCGGGGTTCTCCGCAGCGTCTTTGTCGAGCGGCTCCGTGAAGCTCAGCGCGATCCCGTTCGAGTAAGCCTGCATGCTCACCGGCATATCGATGGGCTGACCGGTGAAGCGGACTCGCTGCAAGCAACCGTCGGTCACGGCAGAGGTCGTCCAACCTCGCAGGCCCGTGACGTAGAGCTGCCCGTCATGCGGACTGAACCGCCCTCGCATCGCGCCGGAGTCGAAGCGGAAGGGGAATTCGACGAGAAAGGCCGAAGGGGAAGAGGTGAGGAGGTGAGAGGAGAGGAGTAATTCCTTCTCCTCACCTCTCACCTCTCCACTCCTCACCTTTCCGACCAACATCGCCGAGCATTGCCCGAACGAGAAATGCAGCATGTGCCCGCTGAGCGGTCCCCACTTCTCGCTCGTGACCCAGCATTGGCCGCCGGATGAGTTGTCGACTCGGCGAGGAATCCAAACGGCCGGCGGATCAAACCCGAGCGGTCGTTCTGGCGTGATTCGCGGGCCGCCTCCGCCGAAGTGAGCACCCGGCTTCGCAATGAAGATCGCCGAAGCCGGAGTCCAATCACCTTCTTGAGGAGCCGCCGACACGACATCGCCGGGGCCGAGTCCCATGCCATTCGGATTCCTCAAGCCGGTTGAAATCACCTCGTACTTCGAGCCATCCGCCGAGACGCGCACAACCCCGAGATGAGCATGCACAAAGAAAAAATTGCCGACCGAATCGCGTTCGAGGCAGGTGATGTAGTCATGCCCGCCGGCAGACGTCGGATAGACGTTGCTGAAGCACTCGTAGTAGTCGGTCTCGTGATCGTCGTTGAGATCATGCAAGCGAACGATCTGATCTCGGCAGAGGACGTAGAGGGCATCTGTCTTCGGGGCATCTTGTGGCCGAGTCGCTCCGCGACTCGGCGGGGAGTTGCGGAGCAACTCCCCCACATCAATTGCAGCATCGCCGCCATCTTGTGAGCCGCTAGGCGCTAGCCGCGGGTCCGGAACATCGAACCGGCGGCTAGCGCCTTGCCGCTCACTTGTCTGCGAAGCGTTGCTTCGCTGAATCACCAATCCCAACGGTTGATGCAGCCCGGTCGCGATGCGCTGCCAACGCAGCTTGTTCTTCGGTTGATGACTCACGCGCCACACATCGCCATGCACCGTGCAGACCGCGATATCGCCGTTCGAAAAGAAGTCATGCCCACTCGTGAAGAGCAGCGCTTTGTACGGGTTGTCGAACGGCAGCTTAAAAGTGTCGACGACATACGGAGCATCGTTCGCAGCGGTGACAAAGTCGGTCTCGATCTTCGCCGTCCACTTCGCGGGAGCAGGTTCTTGCAACGACTTGAGTTCCGGTTCGGCAGTCGGCTTCGGAGCGGCGACCGCAGCGAGAGCTTGCTCCCAACCAGCACTGTCTTTGAGCAGCCCGGTCCAATACATGAGCTTGAATCGTCGCACTTCACGACCAGCCGGGATCTTGAACCCGCCGCTCAGGCCGCCATCGCCCGAGGTCACGAAGGGCTCAATGTTCGACTCGCTCCGCACGCCGATCCAACTGCCGATGTCACCCGTCTTACGCAGCAACGAGACCGGCGCGTTCTTCGACATCTCAAGGTTGTCGACTTTGTGATGTAGCAAGAGTTGCAGGTCGCTCGCCGCCGGTTCGACTTCGATGAGTCGGGTCACAACGAGCCGATCTCCGAGCTGCTCGCACCACGGAGACTCACGCACCTCGACGCCGTCAACGAGATAGCTCAAGACGACGCGTTCGCCGTGCGAGTGCATGCCTCGAAACTTCACTTTCGAGGCGCCCCAACCTGAGTGCTCCATCGACTGAAACATGAACCCGCCGTCCGGCACAGGAGCCCCGATGATGCCGAAGCGAGCCGGGTTGAACTTCAAGAAGCCGCCGGTCCAGATGGCTCGAACTTGAGCGTGCTCGGCATCGAAGCAGACCGTTGCTTGCTGCTGATCGCCGACGCGGATCGACGTCATCTTCTTGCCCGCTCCGCCCGGCAGTCCGCCGACGACGGACGACAACCATCGTCCGATCTGCGACTCCTTCCAGCGGTTGTCGACCCAATCTCCTTCCCACTGATCGAAGCCGATTTGCTCCTTGCCCCAGTGAGCAGGCGGCTTCGGTTTGCCACTTGCAGTCTTTGTGGCCGAGTCGCTCCGCGACTCGGCGGGGAGTTGCGGAGCCCCCCCCCCACTAGCAACCGCCATCGTCTGCGACTTCGACTCATCCTTGAGCTTCGTCTTCTCAACGACTTCCTCGAAACGCCAGAGCCCGACGGTGTTGTCGTCATTGGTCGGAGCTTTATCCGGAAGCGATTCG
>CAIJTL010000977.1 GCA_903823545.1 uncultured Planctomycetaceae bacterium | reverse complement strand
TTGGGCTTACGCCCAAGGCTATCCGCTGACGTCGCTTCGCGACTTTCGAAACGCGCAACTTCAAAACTCACGCTTCGGGTTAGTGAGCAGGGATGCAAATTGCATTCTTTGTCCAAGTCATTTTCGCCGAGTGACATGACATCGCTTTCCACTCACGACGACTTTTCCCGGAATGAACGCAGCATCTTGGCCCACGGTAGCCCTCGAACTGTCGGAGGCAACCCCGGTCCGCGAGCCTTCTTGCCGCGCCGCTGAACCGGCCCTGCCGCAGTTGGAGCCGGAACACCCGAGATCATTGCCGCGATTCCCTTCGCTGGATCAAACCCAAATGTCTTGGCCATGCAACGTCCCTTTGCAACTACTCGTCAGACTGTTCTTTCGCTTTCACATACAGCGTCTCAAACATACTGACATATTGCCGATGAACTCCTGAAAGATGGCGACGAATGACTTCGACTTGATCCAGATTTGCTCGAATCAATTCCACGACATCACTCTCATCACGAGCACGTCCTGCTGCGAGCTTCAGTTCCACAAGACCGGGAAGGTCGATGTACTTCAGCGAATTGCCTGAGGCTCCGAGTTGATCGGGGTGTGGAATATTTGTCGGTGCCAAACGCGTGATTGTTCCCGGCGTCGCACCCTCCGGCAGGATATCAACTTTGATGTCGGCATCTTTGTGTCGAATCTTAGGCCAGTTTCCGGGCCGAACTGGCAAGCGTTCAAAGCCGCTAAATGATGCTGCGGTAAGAAACTCCTCGACTCGATTTGCTGGTAAGACAATATCGACATCTTCGGTCACCCGTCCGATGTAGCCGTGTCGCCACACTGCCCAACCACCTGCAACAACAGCCGAGCAGTCGATCGCTTCCAACAGATGATCGACTGCTCGAATCACACGGCCGAACCGTCCCGGAAGATCTTGTGGCTCAAGCATGTGATCCCTTCCGGCTCGCATTTCGTCAGCGAGTTCCAACTGTTCGGTCAGATGATCGAGGGTCAACATTTTTTATTCATCCGTTTCGCGCAGCTTGGCGAGCACGTTGTAGTCTTCGAGCGTGGTTGTGTCTTGGACTCGTTCTTTACCCGCAGCAATGTCGCGCAGAAGACGGCGCATGATTTTTCCGCTGCGTGTTTTGGGCAGAGCGGCGGCGAAGCGGATTTGGTCCGGAGTCGCCAATGCGCCGATGTGCTTGCGGACGTGCGCGGTCAATTCCTTCTTAATGGCGTCGTCACCTTCGAGGGTCTTCAGCGTGACGAAGCAGCAAATCCCTTCTCCCTTAATGTCGTGCGGGAATCCGACGACCGCAGCTTCGGCCACCTTCGGGTGCGACACGAGGGCGCTTTCTACTTCCATCGTGCTGAGTCGGTGACCGGCAACGTTCAACACGTCGTCGACGCGGCCCATAACCCAGTAGTAGCCGTCTTCGTCACGTCGAGCACCATCGCCAGCGAAATAACAGCCGGGGATCTCGCTGAAGTAGGTTTTCACGAAGCGATCGTGATCGCCGTAAAGCGTTCGCAACATGCTCGGCCACGGCTGTCGCATCACGAGCAAACCGCCGTTGATTCCGGGAACGCTCTGTCCGTCTTTTGTGACGATGTCGGGAACGACACCCGGCAACGGACGCGTGCAGCTTCCGGGTTTCGTCGGAGTGATGCCTGGCAACGGGCTGATCATGATGCCGCCAGTTTCAGTCTGCCACCATGTGTCGACGATCGGGCAACGCTCTTGTCCGATGATCTTGTGATACCACATCCAAGCTTCCGGATTGATCGGCTCGCCAACGGAACCGAGCAGGCGCAGGCTCGACAGATCGTGACGGTTCGGCCACTCGTCGCCCCACTTGATGAAGGCGCGAATTGCGGTCGGTGCTGTGTAGAAAATCGAGACGCGGTACTTCTCGATCAGCTCCCAGAAACGTCCTTCGTCTGGCCAGTTCGGAGCCCCTTCGTACATAACAGTCGTCGCACCGTTCGATAGCGGGCCGTAGACGACATAACTGTGCCCCGTCACCCAACCGATGTCCGCAGTACACCAATACGTGTCCTCTTCCTTCAAATCGAAGACCCATTTCGAGGTCATCGTCGCACCGAGCAGATATCCGGCCGTCGTGTGAAGGACTCCCTTCGGTTTGCCCGTGCTGCCGGAGGTATAAAGGATAAACAGCGGATGCTCGGCATCGAGTTGCACTGGATCGCATTCGGCAGATGCGTCCTTCATCAGGTCGTGCCACCAGTAATCGCGATCGGGAACCATTTCGACCGGCGAACCTGTTCGTCGCACGACGACCACTTTTTCAACAGACGGAGATTTTTCGAGGGACGCATCAACGGCCGATTTCAGGAACACTTCTTTGCCACGTCGCCAGCCAGCATCGGCAGTAACAACGACCCTTGTCTGACAATCGTTATTCCGATCTGCGACGGCATCAGAACTGAAGCCTCCAAAAATGATCGAGTGGACCGCTCCGATGCGAGTACACGCCAACATGGCGATTGCCAGTTCGGGGATCATCGGCATGTACAGGCTGACGCGATCACCGGGCTGCACGCCGAGAGTCTTGAGGACGTTCGCGAATTTGCAAACTTCGCGGTGCAAATCTTGATATCGCAAGACTCGAGTGTCACCAGGCTCGCCTTCCCAAATGATCGCCGCTTTGTTTTTGTTGGGACCCAGCAGATGGCGGTCGAGGCAGTTGTACGAGACGTTGATCTTTCCGCCGGTAAACCACTTCGTGTCCGGCATCGCACCGTCGATCACTTTGTCCCACTTTTTGAACCAGTCGAGATTCGCAGCCATGTCTCCCCAGAAACCGGCTGGATCGTCTTTCGCCCGCTGCCACATTTCCTGATATTGCTCGTCGGTGCTGATATTGGCTTGCGCTGCAAAATCGCTCGGCGGAGGAAACTTGCGGGTCTCGGAAAGAACGCTGGTAATCGCTTCGGACATTCGAGTGCTCCTGTCGGTCTCTAAACTTTCAGTCTTCAAATCAATGATTCAGATTTCAAATGCAAAACGAAGTAGACGGAGCATGATGCCGTTTCACGAACGAACTCTCCAGTGACCCGGATCACTGGCTTCGCACTCCGGCGTTCGTCATTCTTCCCGCCCGTGACAGGTCTTCTTTGTTTGCCCTGTTTCATGCCTCCACCGAGCGAGATCGGTGGGGGCCTGACATCACTGCACGTTTCAGGTTTCGTTCCAAGGCAGCATCATGGCAGAGCGTTGTTATTTGGCGGTCGATTTGGGGGCCGAAAGTGGCCGAGTTGTTGCCGGATTGTTTGACGGGCAGCAAGTTCGACTCGAAGAGTTACACCGATTTTCCAACGGAGCAGTCAATATTGGCGGGACGCTCCGCTGGGACGTGTTGCGGCTTTGGTCGGACATCCAGAACGGCCTGACAAACGCAGCGGCGAAGTTCGGTTCGGCGATCGCCAGTGTTGGAGTTGATACTTGGGGGGTCGATTACGTCCTGATGACCAAGACCAACGAAATGCTCGGTGCACCGTGGCATTATCGAGACGCTCGCAGCAACGGAATGCTCAATCACGCTTTCACTAAGGTGCCACGCAGTGAGATTTTTGCAGCGACAGGGCTCCAGTTCATGGAGATCAACACGCTGTATCAGTTGCTCGCAATGCGGCAAACAAACCCTGATCTGATGCGAATGGCTGATGTCTTCCTGATGATGCCCGAT
>CAIJTL010000976.1 GCA_903823545.1 uncultured Planctomycetaceae bacterium | reverse complement strand
TGCCACCCGTGCTGAGTGCCACGGTGTTGCCAGCGTCCACCGACACGTTGCCGGCCGCTTCGACATTCACGTCGTCGATCAATTGGAAGGTGATGCTCTCGACCTTCGTCCGGTCGGTCACCAGTTGGCCGTTGTTCAACGCGACCGTTCCATCGCCGCTGTTGAAGTTCGACGTGATCTTCTGCCAACGTTGTGTGTTCGCGTAGTTCTCGTCCGACAACTTGAAGGAACCGGAGCTGCCGAGGAAGCGATAGAGGCCATAGGCCGTCTTCGACGTCTGCGCCAGCACGACGTTGCCGGTTGCAAGCGACACGGCATCGGTTTGTCCGCTGCTGGTGAAGTTCGGCGTGATCTTTTGCCAGAGCGCGGTGTTCGAGAAATTCTGCGAACCGAGTGCGACGCTGCCGCTAGTTCCGACGAATCGGTAGACCGGATGGCTCACGCCGAAGAGGTCGTTGACCGTGATCTGGCTGAGGAGTTGTTGATCAGCGGCGGATAGGCCGTCGAAGCCCGACGTCAGGTCCAACGTCGTGGGTGCGGTGAGGTTTCCGACGTTCTTCGCCGTGCCACCCGTCACGAGCGTTACGCTGCTGCCGATGATGTTCGGCGTTTCGCTGCTCGTCGGCGTCACCACGAAGCCCGGCGGGAAGGCCATCTCCGGGTAGAGCGCGTTGAACACGCTCGCGGGAACCGGGAATTGCAGCGACCCGGCGGAGAATGTGCGGGCGTCGATCCGCGCTTGCTTCTCGCCGGTGGTGAACTGGAAGACGTAGTCACGATTGTATGACGCGCCGCTCAGGCTGGCGTGCAGCGCGACGAACTGCGTCGCGACCGACTGACCTGCGTTGTAAGCACTCGCAGTGTAGTTGTAGCGCAGCAATTGGAAGTTCGCCGCGTCGCCGGTGAGTTGAATGTCCAGAGCGACCGGGCTCCCCGCGATGGCCGCGTCGTAGCGCGTGGTCGCCAGCTTGATGGTGGTCGAGTTCACGACGATGGCAAAGTACTCGGCCCCGTTCGTGAGATTGGTCTGTCCCGATTCGGCTCCGATGTATTGATAGATTTTGCCGTCGGTGTCTTGAACGAGTTGGTTGGTCCGCAAATCGACTCGACCGCCGGAGGTCATGGGAACGATGTGGTTCGGCAGGACGGTCGCCCACAAAGTCGTGTCGAAGAAATCGGTGGCATCCAGATCAACCGTGGCCGCCGCCGCGAGATAACGGTGCAGCACGCCATCAACGGTCTGCACATAATCGTTGGTCGCCAGCATCACCGGCCCAATCGGCGGCGTATCGAGATCGTAATCGGGAGCCAGCTCGGTCCAACGCATCGTCTCAGTGAAGTCTTCGTCTGTCAGATCGACTCCGACGCTGAAGAAGACCTGTGCTCCGTTGGTCAGTCCATGCGGGCTGGCAAAAGTGATCGTGTTGTTCGTTGCGTTGATGGAGTCGATGGCGAGCGTTGAGTTAACAGAGCCGCGAGTCAGATTTCGCTGCGACTGCCAATAGCTGTGGTAAAGCTGCGTTTGAGCACTCTCGTCCGCGCGAATCGCGGACTCGGCCGCTTCACGCGCGGCGTTTCCGGTTAGAGCAAGCTGCGCGTCGCGTGCGTCCGACTCGGCCTGGCTGGGAGCGCGGAACTGATCGAACCACGCGTCGACGATTGAACCGTCGGTCGTGCGGAGCGTGATCGTTCCGCTGTCGGTGGATTCGATCGAAGCCAGCGGGGTGGCCCATTCGGTCGGTTGAGCGAGCTTCAGGTCGCCGACTTTCTCGGTGACGAAGATGCTCCCTTCCGCTCGGATCGCCAAGCCGCCGGTTTCGTTGACGTCGCTGTTGATCGAGAGTGGAAGCGTGCTGGTTCCGACGCTGCCGTTGATCGTCAGAATCTGGATGAGATCCCCTTCGACGCACGAGCTGCTGTCTTCACTTTCGACTCCGTCCGGCGCGTTGAGGAAGACGTTGCCGTCGGTGGTGGTGATGAGTCCCACGCTGAGGCTGGCCGGGCCGGTCTCGCCGATGACATCGACGCGAATATCGCCGCCAGCGGTGATGTTGAGCGGTCCTTTGTCCCCTTCGATCGCGATGCGGACATCGTCTCCCGCCGTGACGGTTGGGCTGGCTCCGAAGATCGCCGACGAACCCGCAACGGTGACATCCCCCAGCGTTGAGGTGAGGTTCGTCGTGCCGGTGGCGGTGTTGTCGATGTTTCCTTGGATCAGCAGATTGCCGACGCTGTTGATGTTGATCTGCGGGTTGCT
>CAIJTL010000975.1 GCA_903823545.1 uncultured Planctomycetaceae bacterium | reverse complement strand
ATAGTTTGTCTTTCAGGTGCGGAAACGCTTCGCCGTGAGTGTCCCAGGTTTCGTTGTTGCCGAGGTTGACTTGGACCAAGTTGACCCCCGCTTGGACTAGCCGCTTCGCCATCAGCAATGACCAGCCAAACGAATTACGACCGTAACGGTCTTGGTCGACGGGTTCAGCCTTGGTGACATCAAACGCTTGCCGAACCTTGGAGTCCGTTAGCAGGGATAGCACGCTTTGCCGGTAACGGTCAAAAGCTTCGGTCGAAGCGACGCGGTCCAACTCCGTTCGCTGTTGGTCAATCAGTTTCACCAAGTCCACTCGTCGGTCCAAACGCCCGAGCGAAACACCTTCCGGTAGCGAAAGATTCGGGGCTTCAAACTTCAATCGTCGCGGCATATTGGGCCGCTCTTGATGATCGAACTCATATTCGGGGTACGCTCCGTATCCCAGCGAATTGAACGGGGACAGTTCAATGAACCACGGATCGCGACGTGCGCCCATAATGCCAGCGAATTGACCAGGGATAACTCGCCCGGAGTAATGAACTAGCCGATCCGGCAAAACAACTGCTGGAGGCAAGTTATGTCGAGGTCGCGTCAAATCTCCCGCGACAGACGCAATCGACGGCCAATCTTGGGGACGAGGTTGATTGGGGTTAAATCCAATCGGCACATCAGTTCGTCCCGTCAGCATGATGTGATGGCCGAGAGAATGATCGTTTGACGGATGTGTCAATGATCGACAGAGCGACCACAAGTGGCTTCGCTGCGCGAGCATCGGCAAGTGCTCACAGATTTCGATGCCCGACGTTTTTGTGCGGATGGAACGAAATTCGCCGCGGATGTTGTCCGGAGCGTCGGGCTTCATATCAAAGCTGTCGTGTTGACCGAGTCCTCCTGACAAAAAGATGTAGATGATGGAATTCGCAGTCGCATACTTTTCGTGACCAGGAGCTGCTGCCGCTCGCAACGCGTGCAGATGGTTGGTTCCCAAGCCCAGGAGGCCGACAGCTCCGGCTTGCAATGCCGTGCGACGGCCAACCGCTGGGTGTTTCCAATTGTTGCGACCAGTCATGACATCCTCGCAATTCATCAGGCAGCCTCAGTCATCGAGTTTCAAATGAATGATAGCTCATCGGATTCCGTCACTTTCGGCAAGCGAAATCTCACGTATTTCGTCGGTTGAGCCTGTCTTCGGGCTGAATTCAGGAGTTTGATCTCGAAAGAATTTGTTCAACAGCAAGTGTGTCGGCCAGTAAATGCACATCGGCAGAATCACCATCATCGCTCCGAGGTACGCCCAAGGGGGCATCCATTCTTGTGGCTTATGGTGGCTGAAGCCGTGGACGTAATTGATATTCACAGGCAGATGTGGATTGTCTGGTGGAGCGGGCGGTGCAGGCATGATGAAGAAGCAGATCAAAACCAAACACCAAGCCAAAACGGTCCACGCCTTAAATGCACGACGGTCATAGCCGAGTCGGGCAATAAGCCAGATCAACAGGAACGGCAACCAGAAATGAAAAAATGACAGGCCGCGAGTGAACAACGTCAGTTTTGGGTCAAACATGTAGCCAGTCATTCCCGTCACTGGCAGCCCGGCGATCATTCCCAGGAAGTCAATTTGCCAAAGCGCTTGTGGCAACGTAATTCCGATGGCGGGCATCGAGATGAGCAGCGGACTTTCTCGCCAGACGCCGACGAGCGTCAGCAATAAGGCGACGTCGCAGAAGTAAAGAAAGTTTGTGGGACCGTACGCATGCCAGTAGTACGGCACCAGCACCGCGACGAAAGCGGTGTACGTCACTTTGATGCTTAACGGCAAACGCTTTGCTGATTTCATTCAAAACCTCAAGTTGTTTCAACAATGGTCAATCACGGAACGGCAACTGATGAACCAATTGTTTTAGTCCGGCATTTGACCGAGTTGCTTTCGTCAACAGGGAGCAGAGTTCGCTCAATCGCTGTTGCAACATTTCACGTGAAGGCTTACCAGAATCGGGACCGTATCGAGTTTCCGCGTACTGCAAATACCAATCGGCGACACTCTCAAGTACCGGCTGTGAATGCGCCTCTCGTCGAATGCGTTCCGCGAATTGATGCAATGTTTCGCAGTCAGCACGCTGCAAATTCCAGCGAGTGAGCTTACGGTCTAATTCGTGGACCAGTGTTTGAAGTTCAAGCACGGTTTGGGACAGCACCACCGTCGGTCGCTTGCGGAAGTTAAAGTGGAAATTGCGCACGAACAAAAACAACAAGCCGCTTGTGAGTATCCAGCCGGGGATCGTCGAAAAGAGTGTCATTGAAAGAATCAGAAACGCTTCCAGAATCCCGCCGAAATTGCCTGCGGCCAGTGCCGCTCGAATCATCTGGCCTCGCAGATTGATCTCATCCCATAGGTGCGAAAACTGAAACGAGTCGTCAGATGTTGGAACTCCTGCCACCGGTGTCGTGTCGACGGTGACCCAACCAGAATCAGGAAGGTAAGCTTCAACCCACGCATGAGCTTCCTGTTGCCGGATGATCCAATAACGTCCGAGTGGGTTGTAATTGCCCCCTGCGAATCCAGTGACATAGCGTGTTGGGATTCCACCGATTCGTAACAGAACGGCGGTCGCACTTGCGAAAAACTCGCAGTGAGCAGCCCGAGCCTCAAACAAAAAATAGGTGAGCGGATCTTGCCGACGCGGGACTTCGATCTTCGTTTCGTATTTGAATGTTGCAAATAGTCTCTCGACCGCGCACAGCTTTTCTTCGGGGGTTTTGCATTTCTGAAATAGCTTTTCAGCGAATTCGTAGATGCGTTTTGAAACCGCATTGGGGGGCAGGCGAGTCATCTTCTCGGTGATGAATTCGGTTTGCTCGGCTGAAAGCTCAAATGGCTGATCAATTTGCCATTCGATTGGCAGGATGATCGGTTCTCGAATGACTTTTTTCCCGCGTGGCGACAACCAAGCAGTCATGTTGGCATCGGGAGATATTCCGTCACTGAGTGGGACGCCGTGGCGATCGAAGGACAACGTCTTGAGCGGAACCTGCAAACACTTTGTCGCTAACGGCAGAAAGGTGAATTGCTCCAAAGCGCTTTCTCGCCAGATCGTCATCGGATAATGATTTAAGTCGGAAAACTTTCTGATTGCGAACAAAGGCTGATGAGATGGGGAGTTTGCGTTCTTGAGAAACTGCTGTGACACGTCGTCTGATAACGGGGAACGGTTGACTTGAGTCGGTTGCCATTCAGTTTGCGTGTCCCAGCTGAATCCATTGAAGCGATCTAAGACCGCTCCTCGGAGGTAGCCAGGCTCTCCTTCCGAAAGGACTCGTAGTGCGATTTCATTACTGGCGTTTGATTTCAGGAATTGAACGCTCCCCAACTGTGAATGCGAACTAAACCCGGAATAGGTTGAACTGGCGGGGTTTCTCCGCATCGCGTTCGCACGCATCATCAGTCGCTCGATGTCACTCCATCGAGTGAGCAGCCAAGCGTTGCTCGCACGCGCGGCGAAAACAGTCACCAACAAAACCGTGACGCTCAGCGTGGGACGAACCCAGCGATGAGTCTTAGATGCGGTATGTTCTTGGCGTCTGCGTATCAGCGAGTAGTAGAGGCAAGTCAGTCCAACCAATGCTTGCGAAGCGTGCTGATACATCCGCCGTTGGCGGCGAGTGACATCAACATCGCCGAGGCAAATAAAAACCAGCACAGCCAAAACGGGAACGTAAATCGGCAACGGTCGATCGGGTCGGCGTCCCCAAAGTCGCGCGACTTGAACCAGCAAAAAAAACTGTGCTGCGGCATGAACCATCGGGTACATGACGAAGCCGCTGATGAACTGCATTTCGTGCGGAAGGACATACCACTTCATTCCACACACGACTGCGACAGCCAAGTCGATCAATGGCAGCGTTGTCGATGACAGCTCCCAGCGGCGTCTCCAGAACACTGCCGGGAAACTGATCAGCACAACAATGATCGCAAACAGATTTGCTTCAGACAGGTACCAGAACAGGACCGCCTGCAACAGAATCATCAGCCATGCGACCCACGCTTGCCGGTTCATGCTTGATTGGCCTGTGAAATGGCGTTGCACCTACTTCCGAAGATCATCAAACACTTCACGGACAGTTGCTTCCGGCACGTCGCTCACGACTTCAACGTGCCCGAGTCGCTTCGGTAGTACAAACCGTAACTTGCCCCCCACCGTTTTCTTGTCGAGCTTCATGCGATCGAGGATCGCGTCATCCGAATGAGCCCAACCATCAGGAAGGCGCGTCGGAAGTTTGAAGGCTCGCAGCAAATCGTCTTGCCTGCGTGTGACCTCTGCTTCGATCAAGTTCATCCGTTCGGCCAAGCGACTCGCGTAGATCATCCCGATCGAGACCGCCTCGCCGTGTAACAGTTCGCCGTATCCCGCGAGCGCCTCGAATGCGTGCGCGAATGTGTGGCCGTAATTCAGCACGGCACGCAGTCCCGTTCGCTCGTATTCGTCTTTCTCGACGACATCCGCTTTCAAGCGACAACTGCGAGCGATGATCTGTCGCATGATCCCCGCGTCACGCTGATTGATGGCGTCCGCACGCTGTTCAAGGAACGTAAAAAAGTCCGCATCGAGAATCACGCCATACTTCACCACTTCGGCCATACCGGCGGAGAACTCGCGAGCCGGTAGCGTGTCGAGCACCGAGGTGTCGATCAGAACTCCGATCGGTTGATGAAAGGCTCCCAGCATATTCTTCGCCGCCGGATGATTGATCCCTGTCTTACCGCCAACCGAACTATCAACGTCTGCCAACAGCGTCGTCGGCACTTGCACGAAGGGAAGCCCACGCACGAATGACGCCGCTGCGAAGCCCGCGAGGTCGCCCATCACTCCACCACCAACGGCAATCACGACCGTGCGACGGTCGGCTTTCATCGCGATCAAGTCGTCCCACAACGCCGATAGATTTGCGACTGATTTCGTTTTCTCGCCCGGTTCAAGCTCGGTGATTCCACAAGTCCAGCCAGTCGCGCAGAGTCCTTCTCGCACAATGTTGGCGTGAGATCGCACATTTCGATCTGTGACAATGTGCGCGGTTCGCGAGTTTCCCGCTCGATACACGCTGCGATCCAGCCAATTCGGCAAGAGCGTCGGCAGCTCAGAGAGAGCACCGCTCACGATGCGAATTTCATAACTTCGCTCGCCTAGGTTCACTTGAACCGAACTTGCTTCAACAGGGGTCGGCACGGTCTGCTCCAATTCCAACAGGACGACATGGAATCAATTGATTTGCGGCGGCACCGTACTCGTTAGCAACCCACCGGAAAAGCATTAGCATTTCGCAGGCAAGGCTGTTTGCCGTCTGGTCTGGCTCAAGGGTGTAAGTCAAGTATCGAACCGAGCTAGCATCAACCGTCATGACCGCGCCTGTTGACATAATCGGCGTCACTTTCCCAACGCGAAAAAGCTACGGCCCCGCCGAGCGATCGTCTGCGAGCTATAAGCCCACAGTGTCGTTCTTAGTTTTCTCTCAAAGGAAATTGCGGTGGCGTCTCTCGTCGAACCTAAGCAACTTCGCATATCCCGCGACATTCTCGTCTTGCAACCAATGCACGGGCATTTGGGGCTCGACCCAATGCTGCTAGTGGCGGGCGTCCGATGCACGATTGGAACTGCGGAGCATTGTACCGCTCGGTTGACTCATGCCGCCCTTGTTGAAGAAGAGCACTGCGTCATTGAGGTGATCGGACGCAAGACGATGTTGACCCGTTGGGCTCACGAAGCAACGTGGCTCAACGATCGTTTGGTGTCTGAGCCACGCGAATTGATTGACGGAGATCGTGTCGCCATCGGACCATTCGATTTTCGGCTGAGGTTTGCATCCAACGCGGAATTGGTGGCCGCCAAACTGATCGATTCCGAGCCCAACAAGTCTTCTGACATGGCCGTTTCATTTGGTTCGAGCACCGGTGTCTCGCTGGAGAATGAACTAAAGACGGACCTGATCTCCGAACTCAGTGACCGGAGTCCGCGAAACACGACAACGTCGCAATCAGAGCAGATGAGTCAGCACGTTTCCTCTCTGCTAGGCGATTTGCAAAACCAAGTGCAGTTGTTGCAGGAAAAAGATGCCGAATTGACCGGTCAAATTCGACAACGGCGCGAAGGTTCGCTTGATTCTGATACTGCAGTACAACAGCCCGTTGCTCGAGTCGTTAACGCGACTCGTGCGCTGTCGCGACCAGTGAGCCGTTCGGCCTCGCCATTGCGTGACGCTCAATGGAAAAAGCAGGCCGAAGAAGCCGCAGCAAAACTGAAAGCAGATCGCGAAGCCGTGGATCGTGAGCGTGCAGCACTGGCTTCTGAGCAAGCACGCTACGACGAATTGTTGAAGCAAATCGAGCAACAGCAGAAGGAACTTGCATCAGCACTTGAATCGCTTGATTCGAAACGTTTGATGCAACAAGCGGGCGATGATCAATTACGCCAGCGAACCCAACAACTGTCTGACAAAGAAGAGATGCTCAACGCCTGGGAAAACCGCTTGCGAGAGACTGAGTCAGCGCTTGATCGCCGAAAGACAACTCGTTCCTGGCAGGCTGCTATTCCAGCTTCATCGATTGAGCCGAAAGCAGCTTCGTTTGAGGCGGAGTCTTCATCATCGTTGTCTGACTCAAATCCAGTTGTTGGACTAAGTCGAGAAGGCTTGCAGTCCACAGCTCAAGAGCGAAAGAGTTCCTCAGCCTCTCTGGTTCGGTCGATTGATCCAGACTTGAATCGTCAAACGCATCGCCCGTTGCAAACCTTTTTGACCCTGATTGCATTTACGTCAGCCGCCTTTTTGTTGGGGATTGGCATTGGCGATCCCGATGTCTCCGTCAGCGTGGGGTGGTCGATGGCAATTATGGGGGCGATCTCGACCGTCGATTTGCTTTGCCGTCGTTGGTTTGGAGTGAATTGAAAAAGTGAGTCGCCGGCTGAGAATCCCAAACCGAAAGTCGTCGACCGACCGATCAGGTGGCCTTACGCATTTCTTTGGACTGTGGATGTACTGCGGCTGTTTTTCAGTTTTTTGACGGCAAGATTTATGAGCGATTTGGCACGCCGATAATGCATCTGAAGCGTTTGGCCTACGCCGTGTGATAGTCTGGCGAGATCTCTCGTCGCGGCCAAAAGTCGTCAGCTTTGGCGATAGCCCGATTCACAGTCGCACTCAGCGATTCGCTTCGTTAATTTGTGGTTGCGCACCGTCGAAGCGTCCGGGGAACCGAGCTTCGGCAAATTGCGCAGCGCCTACCAATGCCTTCCCATTTACTCTCACTTCATGAGGTTCAGAAATGAAAGCCACTCGATTGTTTGGTCGTTTTGCTATCGCTACCGGCTTGTTCGGTCTGGCGATCGCTTTTTCAACAGCCGCACAAGC
The DNA here is from genome assembly GCA_903823545.1 of uncultured Planctomycetaceae bacterium. GTDB lineage: Bacteria > Planctomycetota > Planctomycetia > Planctomycetales > Planctomycetaceae > SXKJ01. The sequence continues at coordinate 5,210 of CAIJTL010000975.1, read as the reverse complement.
AGAAGACTATGGAGATCTGATTGGTCAGTTCGTGATCGACGGGGACATTCCGCCGGTCGAGATGCTCGCGAATAAAAAGGAGCCGACTTGTGGTGATCCAATCGCGAGCGACAAGCTCAGAATCAACAAGGACAACAAAGGGATTGCCGACATCTTCGTTTACATCCCAGCGACGAAAAAACCGAAAGTGCATCCCGACTTGAAGGCGTCCAAGGACAAAGAGGTCGTGCTTGACCAGAAGAATTGCATGTTTATGCCCCATGCACTCGTGGCTCGAACGGATCAAACCCTGCTCATCAAGTCGATGGACGGTTTCAACCACAACACTCGTACGGCTCCGATCAAGAATCAGCCCATCAATTTCACGATCACACCCAACGAGCAAAAGGGAATCCCGGTTAAGTTGACCGTTGCTGAAACACTGCCGACGGAAGTGAAGTGCGACATTCATCCGTGGATGACCGCCTATTGCTTGATCATCGACCATCCTTACGCCGTGGTTTCCGACAAGGATGGTAAGTTCAAAATCGAAAAACTACCGGCCGGCGAATTGGAATTCCGTTACTGGCACAGCAAGGTTGGTTACGTCGAAAAGAGCGTCAAACTGACGATCAAGAAGGGGAGCAACGACATCGGACAGATCAAGGTTGCCGCGAAGAAGTTCACCGAATCGAAGTAGGCTGAATCGCAGATGGGTTCATTTGGGTGAGCCGGAGTTGGTCCTCCGGCTCGCCTTGCTGATTTTCACTTTATGGAGTTTCTGATGTCCTCGCTTCCGCATGTCGTCCTCAGTGCTTTTGCCGACGAAGCTGCGAATCGCAAAACAGCTCTCGAACAGCTATCTGCTCTGGCTGCGGTGGGCCTAAAGCAATACAGCCCGCGATTCATTGACGTGAACTCCACAGGCGAGGTGAAGCACGTTGTCACGCTTACTAAGTCTGAGTATCAAACGCTTGCCAAACTACACGTCGAATACGGCGTCCGAGTCACCAGCATCGGTTCGCGTATCGGCAAGGTGAAGTTGAAGGACAAAGAGGATGGTTCGCACAACAAGTTCGTACCGTTCAAGGAATACCTCAAGACGGAAGTCGCTGCGACAATCAACGCCGCTCAAGCGTTAGACACAAAGTTGATTCGTGGTTTCTCGTTTTATCCTCCGCGCGGTGACGACCCGCTCGCACACTTTCAACAAGCAGTTGATCAGATCGGCCAGATTGCCGACATCTGCGGCAAAGAAGGGCTTGTTTACGGCTTGGAAATTGAGCCGAACTTGATGGGCGATTCTGGCGCGATGATGGCCAAGTTGGCTCGGGCCGTAAAACGTAAAAACATGCTACTGATCTTCGACGGTGGCAACGTCGCTTGTCAGAATAAGAACGCAATTCAGTGCTACCAAGAGTATCTCGAAATGCGAGATTACCTCGGTTGGATGCACATCAAGGATTATAAGATCGAATCAAATCTGACTTGGACTGGCGCGGTGGACGAAGAGCGTCTGAAAAACTTCGTACCATGTGACCGAGGTGACGGCGGGCATGATCTCGTGCTGAAAGACCTGCGCGAGCATCTTCCGAAGCTCGAAAAGCGGATTAAAGCGCTCGGCGCCACTGGCTTCTATTTGGAGGTAGAACCACATCTTAAAGGTGGCGGACAGTTCGGTGGATTCAGCGGTCCCGACGGATTGGGTGTCGCCGTGCGTTCGCTTTGCCGGTTATTGGACTACGTCCAAATTGGTTATCAGCTTCGCTCATTCGACGATATTCGCGCCCTTCGCGGCTTCTAATTTCTGCCTATCGATTTCAGATCGACTTGATGCAGAGTTTGGTAGTTAGTGTCAGGCTGGAATGCCTTGCATCGTAGTTTTGATCGCTCACATCTTGGCTTCCTGGATAACCATGACGATTGACCTTTCTCAGTACGTGCAGATTCTTGTCTGTCCTTCTTGTCGCTCGAATCTCTTCATCGACAAACAAAGTGTTGTCTGTCGGTCGGCAGAATGTCGCCGCAAATTCCTGGTGAAAGATGATATTCCCGTCATGCTTGCCGATGACGCCCAGACGTTGTCGCCCGACGAATGGTCGGCGCTCGTGGCGAATCAAGCTTCCATTGCTTCTTAACTGTTGTCGCGAACTATGAACGTTGAAACTACTGCCATTCCCGGCCTTTTGTTGATTCAGCCGAAAGTGTTTCGAGACCCACGCGGTTTCTTTTTGGAAACCTTTCAGAGACAACGATATCGAGAGGCAGGTCTGACTGCCGACTTCGTTCAAGACAACTATTCGCGGTCATCAAAAGGGATTCTGCGGGGTCTGCACTACCAACTGCAGCACCCTCAAGGGAAGCTGGTCCAAGTTCTCAGCGGCAAAGTGTTCGATGTCGTCGTTGACCTGCGCAAGACGTCGCCTGCATTTGGTCGCTGGCTAGGCTTTGAATTGAGCGACGAAAACTGTCGCCAATTGTTCGTGCCACCAGGCTGCGCTCATGGCTTTTGCGTGCTGAGCGAGAGTGCCGACTTCAGCTACAAATGCACGGACTATTACTTCCCAGAACATGAACGCTCGCTGCTTTGGAACGATCCCCAGATTGGCATCGAATGGCCAATTACAGACGAGCCAATCCTCTCCAACAAAGACCGCAATGGTGTTCCGCTTGAGCGTGCTGAGGTCTATGAATTTGTCCCAAATGATCAATGATCAATTCCGTCCCGGCGCTCGCTTTATTTGCGCGATCTTTGTGGCTCCACTTAGTAGCCATAAGGTGTTACGGAAAACATTTCCGGTGGAATTCGGATTCGGACACATTGCCCAACGGCACACGCTCCCGCGACACTTTCGACCATGATCGTGCATGAGTCGGCGAGTCGCAGGAATATCACCCAGTCATCCCAAATGTGCTCGACGGTCGCGGTGATTGTCACATTGGTTTCGTCGCCACTGATCTGTGGCGGTTCTGGATCGTCCAAGATCTGGACGACAGAATCATCGAGTACGCGATCAATGTCGAGTTCAACATCAACCGTTGAGCCACGACCAATCAGCGGTCCATTCCACTTGGCGACAGCCGTTCCAAAATTGGTTGTGAAACGCACAATTGAATCCTGAAGGTCCTCAATTGTTAGTCGCATCGGCAGACGCCTTGGTGGTGCTGTCAGAGAACTCGTGATTCAGCGATTTACTGAATGATCATCCGCGCGACGCTGAAATAAATCACGCCCCCTGTGATATCGACAATTGCTGCGATCAATGGGTTTGACATCATGGCTGGGTCCATGCCCAAGCGTTTGAAGAGCAGTGGCAATAGTGCTCCGGCAACTGCGCCCATCCAAACTAGCATGAATACAGTGAGGCCAACGACCATCGCTTTTGACGGATGTTCGAGGAACATGGCTAGCAAAAACGCTTCGGTCATCAGGACGGTGCCAAGCGCCGTGGCCATGAAGATTTCACGAAACAAAAGCTTTCGACTTTCGTGTCGACTCAACGTCTCCATATTGATCGCTCGAATGACGAGCGTGGCAGACTGAGAACCGCTATTTCCACCGCTCGCGAGGACGAGAGGCAGAAACACCATCATCCACTCGATCTGCTCTGCATTCGGTCGAAAGTGCTTCAGCATCGTTGCTGAAACGAATCCCGTGGCGAGCAGGCCGACCAACCACACACCCCGCTTCCAGACAATTGTCTTCAGGGGTGAGTCTAAGTAGCTGTCTTCCAAAGGAGACATACCGCCCGCACGGTAAACGTCTTCAGTCGCCTCTTCTTGCAACACGTCAATGACGTCGTCGTGTGTGATGATTCCTACGAGTCGATTTTGATTGTCGACAACCGGAATTGCCAAGAAGTCGAACTTCGCCATCTCTTGGGCGACTTTCTCTTGATCATCGTCGACTCGCACGGCGAAGACATCGCGTTCCATGATGTCTGCTAGCAATGCATTTGGTTTTGCCAGAATGAGTTGCCGAAGTGTGATAAATCCGTCGAGTTTGCGGTCGTCTTCGAGAATGTAGACGTAATAAATCGTCTCGCGATCGGGGGCTTGTCGGCGCAGTTGTTCGATCGCTTCGCTGACAGTGATGTTTTCTGGAAGCGATGCGTAGTCGGTTGTCATGATCGAACCGGCACTGCCATCCGGGTACGAAAGCAAGCGGCGTATGTCATTTCGTTCCGCTTGAGCCATCAAGGGGAGCAATGCCTCGACGTGCTCCGGGTCCATTCGTTCGAGCAAGTCTGCGCGATCGTCATGGGCCATCGTCTCGATCAGTTTCGAGAGATGTCCGCGATCAACGTTTTCAACGAGCGTCATTTGCAATGACGGATGAAAATAGCCAAAGACTTCCGCTTGACGTTCAAATGGGGTATTTGCAAGCACCGTCCAGGCTTCGGGGGGCGTGACATGCTCAAGGACTTCTGCGGAAGCCGCCGGGTGAATGGCCTCCAAGAATTCGCGCATCCCGGCTTGATCGTTGAGTTGAATCAACTCGCGAAGTTCGGGAAGCAACAATTGTCCGAACATAAATCGCCCCGCACACCGGTCGAATTCTTTCGTAGCTCAAACAAATTCGCCCCGTGGGGTTGAACCCAACGGGGCGAATGAAATTTACAGGCACTGTAAGCAAACCCAAAAGCGATCAACGCTTCGAGAACTGGAAGCTCTTGCGGGCTTTCTTGAAGCCGTACTTCTTGCGTTCAACCATGCGGCTGTCGCGAGTCAGATAACCGCCATCAGCCAGAGCACCGTGCAGCAGCGGGTTCTTCGCTTGCAAAGCACGAGCGACACCCAGCATGACTGCTTCTGCTTGGCCGGTTGGACCACCACCCTGTGCTTTGGCGATAACGTCCACTTTGCCGAGCATCTCGGTTGCTTTGAGTGGTGCCAAGACCGAGTTGCGATCACGGTCGGTCACGCAATATTCATACAACGGGCGACCATTGATGGTGATTTGACCGGTTCCGTCCTTCACGCGAACGCGAGCGACAGCGGTCTTACGGCGGCCAGTACCGAGAGCATTGCCATGCTTGTCGATCTTGCCACGAAGCATTTGCGGCAGTCGAGGCTTTACTTCCTCTACAGCGACAGGAACGCCACCTTGTCCGAGAGTCAGTTCCGCAGCCAAATCGGTTGAGGGAGCTACTTGCAGGTCTGAACTATCCATGAATGTTCTGTCCGAGAAAACCAACAGAGAAAGTGGGACTGAAATTTGTTTTGTTGTT
>CAIJTL010000974.1 GCA_903823545.1 uncultured Planctomycetaceae bacterium | reverse complement strand
GACGGGTCTCCAGGCCCGTCTGGACGGGCCTGGAGACCCGTCGTACACGCTTCCGTGGCAGCCGAATTCTCATCAAGGCTTGCTGCCTCATACACGTCGCGGCCATCATCGGTCTTAGTCAGAGTGAGCAATCCAGATTCAACAAGCTGCCGCAAGCCGCGATAGATCCTCGGTTGAGCAACTAAGCGTCCTTTCGGATGTTTGCCGAGATTGTCGATCAGTTGTGTGGCCTCGAAGCGGCCGGTGATCGCGAAAGCCTCTTGCGCGACAAGCGTTCGATCTCGATTCATGCCGATGTGATTTGCGGCGAGGTACAACCGAAACGCCGTGACGAACGCTTCGACTTGCGGTCGTGGACGTCGATCAATACTGGTTGATTGCAATCGTTTTGCGATTTTTCCTCGCGACGATTTCGCACGCGACATCAACAAGATTTCGCCGCGATCAAGGACCAGTGCTGTCCAACCAGGATCGACGACGATTGTGGAACTCGGTTCAGAAATCAGCGCCGGGCCGTTGAATTTGTCGCCAGCATGCAGGTTCTCGCGAAAGTAGATCGGCGTCTCTTGCCACGAGCCACCGAAGTACGATTGCGTTTTCTCGTCCGGCTCTGGCTTTCGCTCAACGACTTCTTGTTTGGGCATCGCTGGATCAACTGTCATGCCGACAACTTCCACTCGCGCGACCGTTACTTCCAGCTTTCTATCCGCGTGAGCGTACCCATAGAGCTGCTGATGTATCTCCGCGTACTTCGCGGCATAGTCCCCATCGTCAGGGCAAGTCACTCGGATTACGGACTCGACACCGACATAACGCAGGTCGAGCGATCGAATCGGTGGCTTCATTCGCTCTGGCGGAACACCTTCCGCAACGACTTCTGCGCGAGCTGACTGCTCTAAGTCAGTGAAGATCAATTCAAGTTCTTCGGATGCGATGTCGTCGTACCGTCGCAAAATAGAGCGTTCTCCGAAGCGACGAACATCGGCGAGCCCGATCCCATAGGCACTGAGCAGGCTTGCCAGCGGATGAATCAGAATGCGTCGCATTCCCAGCGACTCCGCCATCACACAAGCGTGTTGTGCCCCTGCTCCGCCAAAGCACACGAGAGCATAGTCCGCCGGATCATATCCGCGTGCGACGCTGATTTTTCGAATCGCGCGAACCATATTGGCATTTGCAATTTGGCAGAGTCCGTGAGCCAAGTTGTCAGGTTGCCGAGAGTCATGGGATTGCTGAAGTCCATCATCCCCATTGATTTCATTATTCCCATCAGCAGACCGCGCAGTTCGTGCAGCGTCACCACCAGGCATCTTTGCAGCCAACTCCAACAGCCGCCGCTCCACAGCAGCGCGATCCAACGGAAACGGAAATCGCGATGCAACAATCCGCCCCAGCCACAGATTCAAATCGGTGACCGTCAACGGCCCGCCTCGTCCATAACAGGCTGGACCTGGATCGGCGCCGGCGCTCTGAGGGCCGACGACCAGCTTCACACCGTCGAAATCACAGACACTGCCGCCACCAGCCGCGACCGTTTCGATGGCGAGCATCGGTGCGACGATGCGAACTCCGGCTTTCTTTGTTTCAAATTCGTATTCGTACTCGCCACCAAATCGAGCGACATCGGTGCTAGTTCCGCCCATGTCGAAACCGATTGAGCGAGGGAATCCCGCTTGCTGAGCGATTCGCGAAAAACCAATGACGCCCCCCGCCGGCCCCGACAGAATGCTGTCTTTGCCAACGAAGCGATCCGCATCAATCAGCCCTCCAGCAGAAGTCATCAACTTGAGGGTTGATGCTGGATTCGAAATGTGAGACCGCAAGCTTGCGACGTACTTTCGCAAGATCGGATTCAAGTACGCGTCCATGACCGTCGTATCGCCACGACTGACAATCTTGATCAAAGGCGCGAGCTGACTCGAAACACTCACTTCCGTGAATCCGACCTCGCGAGCTATTCGCGCGACGGCTTGTTCGTGAAGTGGATTCGAAAACGAATGCAACAGGCAGATGGCGAGTGAGTCGATGGGTGAATTGTCCGTTGTCTGTTGTTCGTTGTTCGTTGTCTGGCTTGGTTGCGTTCTTTTCAACTGACCACCGACCACGACCCACTGACCACTCTCTCCTCGCAACGCTTTCAATTGCTCACGAACCGCCTCCTCGTCCAACGTCTTCAACACCACGCCATTCGCATCGACTCGCTCATCGATTTCGACGACCGTGGAAAAAAGCGGTTCAGGCTTCTGGATATCGAGATCGAACAAACGTGGTCGATCTTGGTTCGCGATGAGCAAAACATCCGCGAAGCCCTTGGT
>CAIJTL010000973.1 GCA_903823545.1 uncultured Planctomycetaceae bacterium | reverse complement strand
GAGCCAACTGCAATTCAAGAGTTGAGCTGGATCAATAGTCTGCGGATGTCGCGAGTCGGATGCGTCTGCGGATTCAGGATCACTCGCCCGCGTTGCGTCCGGTCTCCTTTTATTGTTGCCCCCGGGAGTCGCAGCCCCAGCGGGCAGTGATGGCTGGGTGTTTCAATTGACCCAGAGTACTGACCGACAAACATTCCACTTGGCCGACGGTCTCCCGAATGTGCAGCCAAGCGATGCTGCGGGATACCTTAGCCCACAGCGAATACGGAGACCTGCGGTCGAATGTGTGTTGCTCGATCAGGTGCCCGGACACAACGGCGGTTATTGTTGAGCCAAATCCTCTACGCTCTTCGCTTCTCCCTACAGTTCTTTCACTGCGGAGAAGTGTCTTTCACTGCGGAGAAGTGCAAAGCTTGGAGCAGCGGGCCGCACCCCAAGGGGTCGCGCATTCAAAATCTTCTCAGGGAAACAAAATTTTCAACGTTTGCACTGCAGAGGCACGCCAGAACCGGTTTTGGTCTGAGTCACGACCTCATTGGGATCAGCAATTTGAAATCTGAAATCTGGTATCGCTTACTTCGACTTCTTCTCAAACTCATCCAGCATCACTCGTATCTCAGCCAGCTCGTCGCTTGAGGCACGCTTGGCGGACAATGCTTGCAACACAAGTTGGTGAGCGGAACCGCCGAAGGCGCGTTCGAGCAAGTCGCTGACAAGCTGCCGCTGAGTTGTCTCGGCGGCAGCGACCGCTTCGTAAACGTGGGATTTCGCTGAGTCGTCTCGCTGAACCAAGCCTTTGTCGATCATGATCTGCAGGAGCTTCAGCGCTGTCGTGTAGCCAGTTCCGCGTGCTTCTTGCAGGGCATCAGTCACTTCGCGAACCGTGCTGGGACCGCGATCCCAGAGGACTCGCAGAATGGCTAGTTCAGCTTCCGTCGGCCGAGGCAACTCTGATTTTGACATCGCGCGGGCCATACTGATGTGAAATTTGAAGCGTCTCTTCTGCGGCAGAGATTCTTACGAAGCGATTCGTAGATATCAACGAAACTCTTCGTACCCCGCTTTTCGATGTTTCCAAAATTGCAGGAACAAGAACGCCAGCCCGTTCCTTGAACTGTCTCCGGGGCTTCAATACCATGCCCCGCTCTTCAACTGACGGTCAGAGTCCGGAATTTTCGTTGGGCCGCCAACCCTTTGTGTGGACCGGAGTTGAAATGGCCCTAATGGTGTAATGGCGGCTTACTTAGGAATATGGTAAAGCATCATGGCAGTTCCCAAACGGCGCACCTCTAAGTCACGCGCCCGCAAACGTCGCAGCCATAACGCGATCAAGCCTTTGAATCTGACGTCGTGCCCGCAGTGCAGTGCGCCGGTGCCGAACCACGTGATTTGCCCGCAATGTGGCCATTACAACGGTCGGAACTATAGCGTTGGCAACGAGGAGTAATCCTCATGCGGATTGCGCTGGATGCCATGGGGGGCGACTACGCTCCTGGCCCAAATATCGACGGGGCCATTACGGCTTTGCAGGCTCACCCGGAGCTTCAAGTCGTACTGGTTGGCGACACCCCGCAACTGGAGCCACTGATCGCAGCCGCCGGATATTCCGGGGGACGACTGATCGTGCGGCACTCTGACACCTGGATCGGCATGGAAGAAAAGCCGACTGAGGCGCTGCGCCGCAAGCCAAACTGCTCGATCGCCGCTTGCTGGCAACTCATGGCCGGCGGAGAGGTCGATGCAGTTGTCAGCGCAGGACACACTGGCGCTGTCGTAGCAGCTGGCCTTCGTACGCGCCTCTACCTCAAGAACGTCAAACGCCCTGGCATCGCGGTGGCCCTACCAACACTGAAGGGCCGCGCGGTTCTCGTTGACGTAGGGGCAAATCCTGCTGCGAGACCTGAGCATCTCTATCAGTACGGAGTCATGGGACTCGTCTACGCTCGCGACGTGCTTGGGATCCAAAACCCGAGAGTCGGGCTCATGAATATCGGCAGCGAAGACGGCAAAGGCAACGACCTCTATCGCGACGCGCACACACTCCTCCAAAACAGCTCCTACATGAAGGGCAGCTACATTGGAAACGTGGAAGGCCGAGACGTTTACCTTGGCGGCGCGGATGTCATCATCTGCGAAGGATTCGTCGGAAACGTCGTCCTGAAGGTCAGCGAAGGAATGGCTGACTTCCTGTTCAAGACAGTCGCGCACGAAGTCATCGGCCAGCTATCCACGGAGCGTGATCGCGGCATGCAGGCGTTGCACAATGTCGGCAAGCGATATCAATACAGCGAAGAAGGTGGCGCACCACTGCTCGGAATCGACGGCATCTGCATTATTTGCCACGGATCAAGCAACGCACACTCAATTCGAAATGCACTCAAAGTGGCGATGACTTTCAAGGATCGCGATATCAACGCTTCGATTTCAGCTGGCTTGGCCGATACACCAGAGTCAACCTAGCCCGCAATCCAGTGCCGCGCCGAAGAACTCTCCGCGAATGCCGCTTCCTAACTAGCCCGGATTGTCGGCGGCCGCAGTTCTCAGCCATCTCTTGCCTACACTTGGGCTAGCTTCAAGGGAGAAACCTGAGATGAGCAAAATGGCGTTTCTGTTCCCAGGACAGGGTGCACAATCAGTGGGAATGTGCCGCTCGATCGTGGAAAAGTTCGGCTCCGCAAGAAAGCTCTTTGACTCCGCTTCTGTAATCCTTGGATACGACCTCAGTAAACTCTGCTTTGAGGGCCCAAAGGAGCAACTCGACTCTACTGTTTACAGCCAACCAGCGCTCTACGTCAGCAGTCTCGCTGCACTTCAGATGCTGAAGGAAACAAGACCAGAACTCGTCGCGAGCTGCGCTATGACTGCTGGCCTGAGTCTGGGTGAGTACACTGCACTTGTCTTTGCCGAAGCCATGAGTTTCGAAGATGCCTTGCGAGTCGTTCAACGACGCGGCCAAGCAATGCAAGAATCGGCTGATCGCCAACCCTCAGGCATGGCTAGTTTGCTGATGCTGGATCGCGAAAAGGTGCAAGAAATCTGCAACGAAGCATCAACTCTCGGGCAAATTTCGATCGCAAATTTTCTTTGCCCAGGCAACCTTGTCGTCTCAGGCGACAAGTCAGCATGCGATAAAGCCGTTGAACTTGCCGAAACTGGCGGCGGCAAGGCTGTGCCGCTCTCGGTCGCAGGAGCATTTCACACAACGATCATGCAGCCAGCCGATCAAAAACTCGCCGAAGCACTGGCGAGCGTTGAATTGAAATCGCCCCGAATTCCGGTGGTTTCAAATGTTGATGCAGCAACCCACTCTGACCCGGAAGAGATTCGACAACTTCTTATTAGGCAGGTCATCAACCCTGTCCGATGGGAAGACTCAATTCGATGGATGCTGGAAAATGGAATCACAGAGTTCACCGAAATTGGACCGGGAAAAGTGTTGTCGGGCTTGCTCAAACGCATCGACCGGAAAGTGAAATGCGAGAGCGTTAACGAAGCCATCTAAACCGTGACCTCAACGAATCGGTGTGCGAGGCTGTCCACAACATCTGAGAGAATCCGAAAGCGAATCAAGCATTGAAAATCACGCACACGACCCAAGGGTTGTTGAGCAGAGACGAATTCTGTTGATTTCCTTGGCCGCTTCACCGTTTACACGTTTTCCGGAAACAGTTATATGTGCCCGCGTTTTGGCGGGCGGATGAATTTCTGACACGATCTGTGACGGATCGTGTTGAAAGCGAGTGCTCGCGAGTGGTGAATCGATGGCTGTCGCATTCACTGTTGATCGAGTTTGCAGTCGGCTGTAATGCCGTTGTGTTGAAGACGTGCTGACGATTTTGAGTGGGTATTTTAACGAGCGATTAGCCGCCGGAGGGCTTGAGTTGTGATTGAAGATAAAGTGATCGCGATTGTCAGCGAACAATTGGGTGTTGCCAAAGAAGAGATCAAAAAGGAAAGCAAATTCGTTGATGATCTCAAGGCCGACTCACTCGACGTCGTCGAATTGGTGATGGAATTTGAAGACGAATTCGAGATCACGATTCCGGACGACGACTACGACAAGATTAAGACTGTTGGCGACGCAGTGACCTATATCACAGACAAGAAGAATGCCTAATTCGGCATTTTTGTTAGTGACCAGCGTCCAGAGTTGTGGCTCATGGTTTGAACCATGAGCCACACTGGTTGAATGAGCGTTCTAACTCCTACGCAAGCGCGTTCGCGCGGCCGCCCTCCCCTACTTGCGGCACAAAGAGCACACGGATGAGTCGACGAGTTGTTGTCACCGGCCTTGGCGTCGTCACCTCTTTAGGGTGTGAAGTCGCTGAGTTTTGGGATCGCATCTGCGCTGGAAAAAGTGGCGTAGGACCGATCGGTCGGTTTGATTGTTCGGACTTCAAAGTCCGATTTGCTGGTGAGATCAAGGATTACAACCTCCAAGATCATCTGGAGATCGCAGCAAAGGACATCAAGCGATTCGACCGCTTTGTTCAATTTGCGATGGGCGCTGCGAGCAAAGCGATCCGACAATCTGGAATCGATTTTCGAACAGGTGACCCATTCCGCAATGGCGTCCTCGTTGGAAGCGGAATTGGTGGCCTGCAAGAGATTGAGCAACAGCACGCGGAATTGTTCGACCGCGGTCCGTCTCGTGTTTCGCCGTTTATGATCCCGAAGCTCATGGTCAACGCCGCGAGCGGGAATATCTCCGTGCATTGGCAATTGAAGGGACCGAATAGCGCTGTCGCAACGGCGTGCGCTTCGGCCACGAACGCGATTGGCGATGCCTTCCGACTTATTCAGCATGACATGGCAGATGTCATGGTCACCGGCGGAAGCGAAGCAGCCATCACACCGATGGGACTATCTGGCTTTTCGCGAATGGCCGCGCTGTCGACGCGAAACGAAGAACCCGAGCGTGCAAGCCGGCCTTGGGATCGCGATCGTGATGGATTTGTCATGGCGGAAGGCGCAGGCATCTTGGTGCTTGAAGAATACGAGCGCGCCAAGAACCGCGGTGCTCACATCATCGCTGAGATAATCGGCTATGGCATGTCGGCCGATGGTAGCCACATGACAGCCCCTGACCCCGAAGGGCGTGGAGCGGCTCGTGCGATGCAAGCTGCGATTCGTGATGCAAAGATCAATCCGGACGACATCGACTACGTCAACGCCCACGGAACTAGCACACCGCTAGGCGACAAGGCGGAAACGGTTGCGATTAAGACCGTGTTTGGCGAACACTCAAAACGCATATTTGTGTCAAGCATCAAGAGCCAACTTGGCCACTTGCTAGGAGCCTCTGGCGGAGTAGAGGTGGTTGCTTCGAGTTTGGCGCTGCAAAATCAAGTTGCGCCACCAACAATCAACCTTGATAACCCCGATGAAGACTGCGATTTGGATTACGTGCCTCACGAAGCACGTCCAACTGAAATCCGACGCATTCTTAAGAACAGCTTTGGATTTGGCGGCCACAATGCGTGCTTGGTGTTGTCACGTGCCACGTAATCAGTGCAATGCATCTCACCCATCTTGTCCCAAGTGAAACAATCCTCCTACAATTCTGCCCGCTTGCTGCCTGAGTAAAGAATACGACCAGCAAGCCCCTGCGAGCGGCCGGTAGAGACGTGTGGCCAAATTGGCCTCGTTGAGGAAATTTCCGGAACACTCAAAGGCCATTTTGATTAGCCGTTGGAAGGAGCCTGCCTGTGAAGACTATTCGCCGAACTGCGATGGCGTTTTGTTGTGCTTTGGTATTTGCCTCTGGACCCACTTTCGCCCAGCAAGCACCGCCACCACACGCCCCTCAAATTCATAGCGCGTTGCTTTCTGGTGAAGAGCTAGTTGCTGACCTGAAGTTCCTGACAGAGCTAGCTCCTAACGGAGCCAACGGCTGGAAGCTGCTCAAGCAAGTGCTCGACACGTTCATGGATGGAACGGATCCGGCGAAGCCGGTCATCGTCGATGTGATTTTGAATTCGACTGGCTCTGAGATACGGACGCACTTTCCGCTCAAAGACCCCCCTGGCAAGCCGCTAGGCCAAAAATTTCTCGCAAACTTGGAAGGCTTCGGCATCAAGAGCAAGCGGCTCGCAGCAGGGCTGTTTCAACTGGGCGGTGGCGACAAGGTTGATCCGCAAGCGGTCTACAACGGGTTCATGCGAGTTCTGAGTGCGCCGATCAGCTACGGTTCGATTGCGAGTTCCAGGAACAGCTTACCAGCCAATCTGACAGATCCAACCAAGGGTAAAGCGGTTGCCGCACTGCTCGCGAAAAAGTTCGACTGGGGACTCATCGTCAAAAATGAAAAGCAAGCAGCAGCCGATCAGGAAGCTCGCAAGAAGGATTTTCAAAAGGTCAAAGACAATTTGACCGCCGGGCTTAAGCAACAAGCAGACGAGTCTCCTGAGACTTTTGAATTGCGCAAGGGTACGCTGACTCACAACCTCGATGAACTCGAACGATTCATTGCCGAGTCTGCTGAGTTGGTTTTGGGTTGGACGACCGATTCTGCTAAGCGAGAAGCGCGGCTCGACTTTGAGTTGTCTGCGATTGCGGGGACGCCGCTCGAAACCAGCGCTAAGCTCTTGGGACAAACTCCAGGAATGTTTTCGAGCTTACCACGCTCTGCCGACGCGATGCTCAGCGGGCGACTTAATTTCCCGTTGGACGAGATGCGTAAGACCCACACGATCGGAGCAATCGTGCTGGCACGTGCGAGTGCCTCAAAGTCGATCGACTCAGCGAAAGACAAGTCGGACGAGTGGAAAGAGGCGACAAAAGCCGCAGCCAATCTCTGGTTTGACATGCTGCAAACGGGCGTTAATGCGGGTGCGGTCGAGGGAATGATTGAGGTGTCTCAAGCGGCCAACGAGAAGATCAACCTGGTCTTCGGCATCAAGTCGCCAAACGGCAACGACCTCAAAGCGATTCTCGAACTGATTCCGAAAATGCAGTCGGACGCGAAGCTACAACTCGATATCGAGAAAGTCGGCGAAGTCTCGATCCACTCCATCACGATGCCTGTTGCCGATGCTGATTTGGAAGAGGCTTTTGGGAAGGACGCGGTCCTTTATGTCGCCACTGGACCAACAGCTTGGTGGGTTGCAATCGGCAGCAAGTCACTCGAACAGCTCAAAGCGGCGATTGAGGTCGTTGGCAAAGGGAGCGGCGGTGACGCGAGTAACTTCCTGACGGTTTATGTCAAAGCGAGCCCGTGGATCGAGTTCCTCGACGCTCGAAGTGGTCGACGCGATGCCGCCGATACGACCAAGAAGGATCCCGCCAAGAAGTTGACCGACGAAGAAGCGGCTGCCGCGAAAGCAAAAAGAGACCGCGAAGCAGTACGCAAATTAGCTCTCGAAGCGTTCAAGCCAGGTAAGGATACCTGGGAAACAAAGCTCGAAGCAAAGGACGGCAAAGTCACTGGTACGACACGCTTCGACGAGGGGATCTTGCGTTTCATTGGTTCGGCGATCGCTAAGTTCAGCAACGAAAACTTGAAGTAAGTCGCTTCCACCGACGAAAGCCAGTTCTTCCTGCAGTTGGCTCTGCCATTGGACGGTCGCTCAACATTGAGTTGAGTGCTTCGCACGCTCGTGCCGTATCGGTTGGCCGCCATCAAGCCAACGAAGTAGACGAGAGCGTGTATCAGCACGTCGGTAATGAGTGACGAGCGTTTCGCGAAGAGTCGCTCCTTGCCACATGGACCAATCGGCAACAACACCGGTCACGCTTGTTGGAAGAAACACGTGCCACGAATCTCCGCGAGCGATCTCGTCCTGAAACATGTGAGCGATCAACAGGTCAGCCGCTCCCGGGACGCTGGGATCAACCAACATTTGCAGCGTTTCTACCCGCATACGGCAATGAATGTTGTATGCAAACCCGATCGGCATTGAATCGAGCAATAGCACGACAATGTCTGCACAACCTTCATCAACCAAAGCCCCGTGCATTTCGTGAAGCCGTTTGAATCGAGCTTGTGCTTGTTGGACGAGCGATTCATTCGCCTGCTGACGAATCAGCGATCCAGCCATGTTGAGCAGCGACCAATCACGGTCCGTTTCTCCTGACTGTGTGCCATTAGGACGGAAGCGAATCAACTGAACTACACCTCCGTGAGACAATTGATCGAGCTCTCGCCATCGTGATCGCGACGCGGAATCTCGACCTGCCCAAAATTGGCTCCATGTGTTCGGCAGCTCGAAGCCAATCAACCGTCGATCGGTTCGACGAAACGCCGTGAGACCGCCTGAGTTGATTGAGTTCGATATTCGGCAAGGTGTTTTATTCGCGGCGACAACTTCTGGTAGCTCAAGCGAGTCCCACGAATCGTCTCGCTCGACCAGATGACGAACGACAGCGCTGAAGGAGGTTGAAGAATGGGGGCCGACAGGTCCTGGAAACAACCCCCACTCGGAGTTCGAGGCCGATAACACACTCACTTCACCGAGCGATCGCCGGTCCGTTCGCTGGATAAATGGCACAATGCCGATTGGGCGATTCCAGGCCGAAACCAAAAACATTCGCCAGCGTTGCCCAACTGATATCGGTTGTTGTTCGAGGAACTCCGGCGACTGGCGGAACGTGGCTCGCGGAGTCCGTCTCCAGAGCGAATGCCACAAATGCCGAAGTTCGCTAGGCCGCCGTACGTCATGAAGCTCTTGAACGCTGATCATGGCCAACGTCGGTTGCAAGCACTGTACCGTGACGCGGGTGAAATCAATGAAGCCATCGAGCTTTCCTCGATGGCTTCAGGCTTTTGTGCGACTCCACGCCCATAAGCACCGTAGTGCAACAACCTGCGAGCCACCGACGCAAACTCGGTAGTATGACGCATTGTTGGAGGGCTAGCCCTCAATCAAGCGAATTGTTTCAAAACAGCAACATCGCCAAGTGGCATTTCGGCAACGCCGCCAACGACCGTCGTGATCGACTTCTTCACAGTTTCCATACAGGACTCAGGCGATCACGCGCTTGATTCACTGAGTTGCGACCGTCAGAATGCCGCACCCTTTCGGGCGTTTCGCGGGGACGAATGGATTTCTGAGAGCGAACACGGCAGTTCTGGCGACACAAACGTCTGCGACCAATCGGTCTTTTGCTAACTCTGAATTCACCTCAAGGGTCGAACTATGTCATTGAAAATGATGCCCGGAGCGACGGTCGGTATCGACCTCGGAACCACCTATTCGACAATTGCCCAGCTCAACAAAGAAGGGCATCCACTGGCGTTGAACAACGCTGATGGCAAGACAATCACGCCGTCAGTGGTGTTGCTTGGCGAAGATGGCAAGGTCATGGTTGGGCCATCCTTCGAGCGAATTGCGATGGAAGACCCGTCGCATGTGATCGAAGCCATCAAACGCGAAATGGGTAACAAGAATTATTTCGTTGTCTACCAAGGGAAGAAGTTGACGCCGGAATTTATCTCCGCGCTCATCATGAAGAAGCTCAAGCAGGACGCTGAGACTCAAGTCGGTCCGATTGCGAACGCTGTCATTACCGTTCCGTATTACTTCAACGACGTTCGACGTAAGGCGACTCAAGACGCTGGCCGAATCGCGGGACTGAATGTCATCGACATCATCAACGAACCGACGGCAGCCACTCTGGCATACGCCTGGATGAAAGGCGAATTGGGCCGGACCGATTTGGCTCAGACCGAACGTTCGGTGATGGTGTATGACTTGGGCGGTGGAACGTTCGACGTGACCGTTGTTCGTTACACACCGACTCACTTCCGAGTTCTCGCCACCGACGGTGACGTGATGCTCGGTGGCCTCGACTGGACGCGCCGTCTGGTCGATCACGTTTCGATGCAGTTCCAAACGAAGTTCAAAGTCGATCCTCGCGAAGATCCAGAAACGTTGCAGTCACTCAGCCAAGATTGTGAATTGGCCAAACGCGAATTGTCGACGAAGGCACAAACGCAGATCACGATCTACTGCAAAGGAAACTCGCTGACCGTTGCGATTACTCGCGGCGATTTCGAGCGCATGACAGCTGACCTGCTGCAACGAACGCGTGACACGACCGAACTCGTGTTGCAACAGTCGGGCGTAGGCATCAACGGACTTGACGACCTGATCCTCGTCGGTGGTTCGACCTACATGCCGGTCGTCGAAAAAATGCTGACCGAAGTTTGCGGTCGCCCACCGTCAAGAGACGTGGTCCCAGAAGAAGCAGTGGCTCAAGGTGCCGCCATTCACGCAGCAATTCTGGAGGCACGAGCGACCGGTGGCGAAAGCCGCATGGGTAAGACGGTTATCAATCGCCTCCGCTCGGTGCATACGAGCGACGTCAACTCGCACTCTCTTGGCGTGAAGATCACCGACCCGCAAAACCGCAGTCGGAAGATCAACCACATCATGATTCCGAAGAACACGTCGATTCCGTTTGAAGTTCGACAAAAGTTCGTGACCACCAGCATGAATCAACAACGCATTCACGTCACGGTACTCGAAGGAGATGCCGTTGATCCGGATGCCTGCGAACAGATCGGTGACTTCTACATCACCGGGTTGCCGTTGAATCTACCGGCTGGCTCACCAGTTGAGGTCACTTACTCGTATGACTCCAGCGGACGTATTAGTTGCTCGGCGATAGAATTGACTAGCAAAAAGGCTGCCTCGACGGAGATCATTCGGACTGGACTTCAAACGAAGGACGTCGACGTCTTCGAGGTGTTGGCAAAGGATTACCAAGTCGAATAGTTGGACGATTGAGCGATCGAAATTCTGTCAGACTTCCGCAGTGCTAATGGCTGCGGAAGTCTTTCTCATATCTGTAGGCCGGAAATGTCCGGCATTGTTGAGTGAGGTCTGCTGTGGCATTGGACGTCTACAAAGATTGGCTCGGCATTCCCGACGGACCTCGTCCGCCGGATCACTACACGTTGCTGCGACTCGTTCAATTTGAAGATGACACCGAAAAGATTCGAGGCAACTACCGGAAACTCAACGGGCATGTCCGCAAATACGCGACCGGTCAATACTCGGTGCAATCGCAAGAACTGCTCAATGAACTCGCGAAGGCCATGCTCTGCCTGACAGACCCAGAGCGCAAGCGCGAGTACGATGAGAGCCAAGGCCGGGAGTTCCCCGAAGAGAAATCGCACACAGGCAATCGCCTCACCGAAAATGTCTTGGCCGAGAAAGAAGTGCTCACGAAGCAACAGGTCAAAGAGGTCAAAGAATTTGCTGACAAGAGAGGGCTGACTGTTCGCGATGCGGTCGTGCAAATGAAGCTGACCGACATTGAAACCGCAACTCGTGCCTACGCTGTCGAGCTTGGGGTTTCGTACGTCGATCTCAGCGAAACGATTCCAGACGATGGAGTGCTTGATCGTGTTTCACGAGCGACCGTACGGCGCAATTCGATCATTCCGCTCTTCGTCGATGAGGACTACATCCTCGTCGCCTGCGTCGATGAACTGACGCACGACTTGGAACAGGAGCTTCGCCTGTCATTTGATCTCCCCGTGCGAGCGGTCCTCGCCGCTCCGATGGCGATCAATCAAGCAATCTCAAAGTACTACCCGCCGGGAACTCGCGAAACCCCAGTGGCCGTGAAGAAAGAAACGAAAGCCGCTCCAGCAGACACCAAAAAGGGCGATGCGAAGAAGTCCAAGAAAGAGGAAAAGGCCGCACCACAACAAAAAGCAAAAGCCGTAGAGGGACCAAAGCGTTATTGGTCACAGCTCACACCGGAAGAGCAAGCAAGCAAAACCCAAATTGGTTACTTGTTGATGTGTTGGGCGACGATCGGCTCTGTATTGCTCGATCAATTTGTAGTGTTTCCATTCGTCTGGCCGACATTCCCCTTTTTCTTCCTATGCCCGATTGCCTTCGTCCCTGCTGCTGTCTGGTTTGTCAAAAAGGTCTATTGGAAATAGCCCTGTTTGAAACACCTTGCCGACGACGAACTTTCAAATGAATTTCATGAGGGTTGAACTCGTGGCTCAAGATTTCGCGAGCTGTTGGTTCGCGAAATTCAGTGATTCGCGCACGAGATGTCCCATGTGCGGATGCGAGGGCTCCAGATCAACTCGAAGGCCCACTTCGCGCAAAGCTTCCGAGCATGTCGGACCGATTGAACCGACGACTAGCCGATTGGCAGCGGCCATGAACGGCTCACG
>CAIJTL010000972.1 GCA_903823545.1 uncultured Planctomycetaceae bacterium | reverse complement strand
ATTTGTGAGACAGAGCCTCGTGTGAGCCGTGAACAATTCGGAGTAGTGGTCACCGCGCGGCGTTCCGAATCTCGATCGCTCGCAGTTCGCCTTTCTTGGCCGGAAGGCGAACCGCGTGGCGGATGATCCAACGGCGGTTTGTGGCTTGTTGAGTTGTGAGCTTCCCAGAGTCGCTCTCTTCGATCCAACGTTCACAGACAGCAAACGCGATGTCGGGATGATCCTTCAGAATGTCCGCCAAGTGATTCGCCACGGAGCGACGAACATACAACTCGGAGTCATCTTTCAGTCGCTCCAGCAGAGGCAGTGTGAAGTCGGGATTCTGTTGAAACTCTTTCAACCGCATGGCCCACGGTAATCGTGACCGAGTCCCTTCGCTCACCAATCGTCTGACATGCGGATTCGGATCTTTGGTCCATTTCGCCAACATCTTCAAACAACCATCTCGATGTCGCACCAGAAACGGTCGAATGCAGAACTCGGCCGTCATGCGTTTTGTCAGTTCATAATTCGCGAGCATCCCGCTCTCGAAACACGCCAGGCCACGCTCAGCAATGACGTGAGCATGCGGCAGATAGAAAAACACCGCGAGTCCATTCCCCTCCGTCGCCTGCAACTCCGGCCCCAATGAGGCGATTAGCAATGACGCAGCCTCATCAAAGTCTGTCGGCAACTGAGCCGCCAACGCCTTCCCGATGTGTGCCCCTCGCTGATTGAATTCCAACTCGTTCAGCCCGTGAAGAGCGTCCGCCTCAAACCCCTTCCGATCAAACTCCGGCACAACTCCAACAAACGATTCCCCCACCAACCGAACCAAATCCCTCCCCAGCACCTCCTTAAGCGGCACCCCCGTGAGAATCGTCGAAGGAGCCTGAAATCGCTGCGCGGGATGTGGCCTCATGGTCATTTACTGCGGAGGGTTTTGCGGACTTGGCATTTAAAACGCGATGCTCCAATCTTCGAGGACAAGCCCTGGAACCAGGGCAAAATCTCGAATGTTTCGTGTGACAAGAGTTCCACCAAACTCCAGCACGGTCGCAGCAATTCGCAGATCCATAGAACGGACAGGGATGCGTGCTCCTCGGAGGGCCTCGAAACGGTCGATGCACGCTTCGTTGAAGGGCAGCACTCGCAGGTCGGACAACGTTTCCACGCACTCAGCCAATTGTGAATACCCTCGCGAGAGCTTCTGTTTGGTCTTCGCCTGCCGAATCACCGTGTACCAGCCCGTGAGTTGCTCTTCCACGGTAATCACGCTGATCGTCAAATCGTCCGGATCATGCTGTGCAACACGACGTACAACGACCGGATGACTTCGTTGATTCAGAGTGAGCATGTCGGTGTCCAGAACAAAGAGCCTCATGGCAACTGATCCTCTTCGTCGCGAAGCTGGCGATGCTGCTCAATCGCAAGTTGCCATTCGTCGAACAAAGGTTCGTTCGCGAGCACCCCTTGCATCCGGACCCAAGGATTTCCAGTCCTCTGCTTGGGCGTTCGCGATTTCAACTGAGCCAACTCGCGCTCCACGGCTTCCAAACGTTGCTCGATCAGATTGAGCTCACTCATGACGGACTCCCTGAGGCGTGATTGCGAATTTGATCGCGCGGAAAAGATAGCCCAATCACATTCATGCGCCAGCCCCATTTCGTGATTTCAGTGGAAGTGAGTAGCTGACGCGATTCGCAACAGCTCTGCGTAAATGACGATCGGAAATTCGAGTGGTTGAAACCAAGCAACGGTATCTGGCACCGTTGTTTTGTTCTGGCGCATGTTATACGGCTCGCAGAAAATAACTGCGCTTCTTGGAGCGTCCGGCTCATCACGCGGGAGCGTGATGGCTACGTAGCCGTCACCGCTCCGCGCGACGAGCCGAATGTCATCACGCGCAGTTGTTTTCTGTGATCCGTATTATTGTGGAGCCACATTTCAACCGCTAGCTTGTTGATCACGGATGATCATTATTCGTTTTGGTTAATTCTTATTCCGATAACGCTGGAATCTCCGATGGGCAGGAAGCTGCTGGCCGTCATTTACACGGTAATGCTGATTGCTCCAACGTATGCGGCATTAGAAGCCTGCGGCGGTATGACTGCGTTTGCGATGATTACCGTCATCATGCTGTTGCCTTGATTACGTCATTGCAACTGCTCTTTTGACGCTGTACCGAGGCTGTCGGAAGATTTGGACCAACGAGTCATCGACCTCAGAGTCAGACT
>CAIJTL010000971.1 GCA_903823545.1 uncultured Planctomycetaceae bacterium | reverse complement strand
CGAGCGAAGGCGTGGGGAAAGCACCCGCACGCGATTCGGATTACTGTGACGTACCCCCAAAAATTCTTGCTCGATGATCAACGATGGAAGACGTCGCCACATCCGATTCATTGGGATCTGACTCAACCAATCCGGAAATGACTCCAGGTCAGCTTGCGGCGTTGATTAAGACATCGGGCTTTGCATTTCGCGGATTTGATCAAACGAACTTGGGAAAATCGCCGGAGCTTTTAGAACATCTCGTTTACGGCCCGACCGTCGAACGACATCTGAATGAGGCATCTGCGGTTACAGCCGAATTATTGGGCCGTCACGTCGATTTGGTGACTCGCGTGCGTGAGCGGCGAGAAACATCGCTTGCTGAATATGGCGAAGCGATCTCTATGATCGTTGCGGTCGAGATGGCTCAGCTCGAATTGCTGCGAGAGATGTTCGGGATCGCCTACGAGTCAGCTCAATTGGCGATTGGTTACAGCCTTGGTGAAGTGAGTGCGTTAGTCGCATCACGTGTCTTCAGCCTCGAAGCAGTGCTGAGACCGTTGCTGGTATTGTCCGAAGACATCGTCTCTCAAACGGCTGACGTTCGCATGGGGATCATCTTCTCGCGCGGCCCGGTCCTGGACGTGGCATCGCTCGAGCGACTTTGTTTGGAGATCACTCAACATGGTCGTGGTACCATTTCGATCTCATCGTATTTGTCGCCGAACACCGTTCTGGTACTCGGCCAGAAAAATACGCTCGACGAGATGAAGGCCGCCGTGAAAGGTCGCTTCCCGAAAGGTGTCGTGCTGAAAGAGAACCCCGACAAATGGCCGCCGATTCACACGCCGATCACTCGCCAGAAACAAATTCCCGATCGAGCAGCCGTGATTATGGAGCATGCCGCTGGAGGCTTTGTGGCTCCGCAGCCACCGATCATTTCGTGTGTCACTGGCAAAGCGGACTACAACGATTTCAATAGTCGAGAAATCTTGAACCGCTGGGTCGACTACCCGCAGCGATTGTGGGACGTTGTTGATCAAACGATTTCGTCAGGAGTTGATCTGCTGGTTCATGTTGGCCCCGCACCGAACATCATCCCGGCCACGATGCAGCGCATCAGCCTCAACGTACAAACCCAACTTGCGGAAAAGTCCTGGCAGGGCCTTGGCCTGCGAGCGATCTCTCACATGTTACGAGGTCATCGACCGTGGCTCACCAACATCCTCTCCCACCAAGCTAACCTACTGCGAGCCCCATTCATTGAAGAGATCATCTTAGAGGACTGGCTGCTGTCGCAGATGCCATGACAAGTTCGTTCGTGGAGAGCGTTGCGTGCCTCCTAAAACTCACCGCCCGATTCGCCGCCCACGATTGTGCCGATGCTGCCCCACAACCCGTAGGGACTTTGCCTCGTCGGATAGTTGATGAGAAATGTTGTTGCATCAGGAACTTGGTTGGCGTCACCCGGAGTATTGGTCACAGGCGAAGGCGTGCTGCTGTTGATGTTCTCGTTGACGAATCGCACAGTGCCGTCGCCCATCATGCAATGAACTCCGCCGGTGTGTCGGCTGCTGGGAGTGATGATTGCGGCAACTCCGACTCCTCCACTGACAGGGCTTGAAGCTGCACAAGAGCAGGAATTGGGGGGATTG
>CAIJTL010000970.1 GCA_903823545.1 uncultured Planctomycetaceae bacterium | reverse complement strand
TACCCCAAAATCAGCTGTGACGAAGCAATAGTTCTGCTACGCCAGAATCCCTTGAACAACATTGCCATGCACGTCGGTCAGGCGGTATTGGCGGCCCTGATATCGGAACGTCAGCCGAGTGTGATCGATGCCGCAGAGGTGCAAGATCGTGGCTTGCATGTCGTGGATGTGGACACCATCGGCGACAACGTTCCAGGCGAAATCGTCGGTCGTGCCATAGGTTGTCCCGCGTTTGATACCGCCACCAGAGAGCCACCAACTGTAAGCTCGACCGAAGTGATCGCGGCCTCTGGGATTCGCAGGATCGCCCTGTCCGAACGGAGTTCGTCCGAACTCGCCCCCCCACACGATCAGCGAATCGTCGAGCATGCCTCGATCCTTCAAATCCTGCACGAGTGCCGCGCTCGGCCCTTCAGTGTCGCGACATTGTTGTTCAAGTTGAGTGTGCAAGTTGCCGTGCTGATCCCAGCCAGCGTGCATCAATTGTACGAAGCGGACGCCTCGTTCGAGCAGACGGCGAGCCACCAAGCAGTTGTTGGCGAACGATCCTTTGACGAGCACATCAGGGCCATAGCGATCGAGTGTCGCTTTCGTCTCGCCGGAGAAATCGACGAGATCGGGGACGCTCGTCTGCATCCGAAACGCCATTTCGTATTGAGCGATGCGCGTATCAATTTCCGGATCGCCATAGTCTGCCAAATGCGCGGCATTCATCTCTGCGAGGTCATCGAGCAACGCTCGCCGTGCTTCGCTACTGACACCTGGCGGGTTTGCGAGATACGGCACGAGATCACCCGTGTTGCGAAAGCGGACTCCTTGAAAACGGCTCGGCAAAAAGCCGCTTCCCCAGTAGTAATCAAAGAAGAGTTGTCCGCACGTCTTCCCTTTGTCGCTGGATGTCATCACGGCGAAAGTCGGCAGGTTGTCGGTCTCGCTCCCAAGCCCATACGAGAGCCACGCACCGAGGCTCGGTCGTCCGGGGACTTGGGCTCCGGTCATGAAGAACGTCACACCGGGAGCGTGATTGACCGCTTCCGTGTGCATGCTGTTGACGACGCAAATGTCGTCCGCCATCGCTCCGACGTTCGGCAGCATCTCGCTCAACGCGATTCCGGCTTGCCCGTATTTTTTGAACGGCTTGATCGACGGCAAGCAGGGCCACTTGCCGTAACCGGCCGACATGGTTGAGAGACGCGTCTTGCCACGAATCGAATCGGGAATGTCCTTCCCCGCCATCTCGCGCATGACCGGCTTATCTTGGAACAGATCGACGTGCGACGGGCCACCACCTTGCCACAGCATGACCACTCGCTTGGCTTTTGGTGGATGATGCGGCAGTCCCGGCAACCCTTTTTCCGCGGCGTGCAGCGAACCGTTTGTTCCCGCCAGCGAGGCCAATGCCGCCAATCCGACGCCCCCCGCAGTAGAACCGAAGAGCTGGCGCCTCGTAACACGAGCGATGTTTTGTTGATGCAGGTCGATCATGAGTTTGTTCCGAAGTCATCCGAAATGTCAGCGAGGGCTGAACCTTCAATACGAACCGAGTCAATTGTCTTTTAAGGCGTCTCGCCGTTGCTGACGCTTGCGGCTATTTGAGTGTTACGTTTCTGAGATTCAACCTTCCGGACGCAAATTGTTGCTCGGCCTGTTAGCGCCATCTGGCGACCCAAACTGACCTTTCACACCGCGCGGGTTGAGATTCGGCATCCGTTTGATGGTCTCATTGAGGAATTTATCCATGGCGGGCGCCTTCAAGATATCTTGAAGCTCGCGAATGCCGGGAACTTGCTCTTTGAGGTATCGCTGTTGCAGTTCGAGGAACCGTTCTTCGCGGTTGAGTTCATTGAGGCGTTGACGCTCTTGCGGCGGCAGCGTTTCTGAATAACGCATGATGGCATCGCCGTTGGGAAGGTGGTCTTCGATGGTGCGTTGCATCTCGTTGCCCAGACCACGGACCAATGCCAAGAGCAATCCGACTCGTTGTGCATCTGGGCTGGGTCTCGTTTTCAGAAGCTGCTTGATGGGACTGTCGTCCGAAAGAGCGGACATCACTTTGTCAAATGTTGAACTTTCTGGGCCTCCGAAGATCCTCACGTGAGGGGGGCCGAGCGGATGCTGCTCCAATGTCAGCCGCACAACTCTGACTTTCCGGCTGAAGGAATCGGACTTCTCGAGTTTGTCTAATTCAGTTCGCGACTTCTCGGAAAGTTGTTGCTCAAGTACTTGAGTGATCGCTGTCATTTCCAAAACAGATGAGCCCAAGCGGTCGCCCGCTAGAAAGTTGTGACCGAGGAGTTTTTCGATCAACCGCATCCGGTCACCGCGTCCTGCGAGTGGCGGGCCACCGTTCGGAGGCCGTGCTTGGTTTCCGCGTTGATCTAGTGGCTCGCCGGGACGTCCTCGTTCCGGGCCGTTACGCAAATCGTCAACGAAGTGCATCCGGTCGCGCGGATCGGTCATACGACGAAGTTCATGGCGTTGACCAGGAGAAAGCGTATTGGCCCACGCTTCGTATTCTTTGAGTGTCACTTTCAGTTCTGGGTCGCGTTCAATTTCTGCTTGTAGATCTCGCAGTCGCCTCTTTTCTTCGGGAGGCAACTTTTGAAACGCTCGATAGTTTTCTTCAAGCCGCTGCCTCTCGGCCGGAGTCATCTCTGCAATCTGCTTTCGATTCTCTTCACGGCGCAATGCGGAGTTGTCGTCAGCGGCCATCAGGACCGGCAATAGCATGAGGCAGAACAGCGTGGTAACACAGTGCGACGACCATGTTGTCAGTCTCTCGGTCCAGCGATGACTCTCGTTTGGAGCGATTTCAAAACTAACCCGAAGCGTGAGCGAGGGCGATTGCACGCGGGATTTCCCAACGCTCTCGCTCACGCTTCGGGTTGGTGATTCAGTTTTGAAACAAGCCCGTCCTACTGAATTGTTTTCAACGACGTTCGGGCGGTCGGTGGTCATCGAATGGCCCTTTATGGTGGAAGCCTCTCAAGAATTCGGAGTCACCAATCTCTTGGTAGAGGTCGAGGTTTTCGATCAGCGGTAGGTCATCGAGCAATGGATCGGGAGCCGATCGTTGAACTTGTCGGCCCAAGAAAAAACTCAACAGTGCCACCAACAACAGTCCCAGCCCCCAAGCGATGAGCTGTTTTGATGTTGATGACAATTCGTTTTGGCGTTGCACCATAACTGTTGGTACTGGCTCATCGGTGCTGGCGATATCCGTTGGAACGTCAACAGCTTT
Organism: uncultured Planctomycetaceae bacterium; assembly: GCA_903823545.1. Taxonomy (GTDB): domain Bacteria; phylum Planctomycetota; class Planctomycetia; order Planctomycetales; family Planctomycetaceae; genus SXKJ01. The sequence goes on along the minus strand of CAIJTL010000970.1, from coordinate 903 downwards.
GACGGTTGCTAGCGTCCGGCTGCTGAATTCGCCGGAAGCAGATGGCCGAGGGAGCAAGTCGAGCAGCTCCCAAGCTCGATTGAGTTTCTCGACTTCGGCACGAACGTCTGGATCACTCGCCAGCGATTGTTCGACATCGCGCGCAGCCGCTTCCGGTAACTCGCCATCGAGATAAGCGACGAGCTTCGCGGTCAAAGAACCAGATTGTTCGAGTTCGTCAGGCATGGGGAGAGAATCTCAATTCGACGGCATCACAACTCAAGTTTCAAAGTTGATCGATCAATTCAGAAGTCACAAAAAAGGTTCTAGATAGAGACGTAAGTTTTCTCTCGCTCGCGACAGCAGTGACTTCACGGCTTGTGGCGTGAGGTCCATGGCCGTCGCAATATCGACGTAGCTCATTTGCTCGAACTTGTGCAGCAGCACTGCCATCTTTTGACGGTCGCTGAGTGAATCGAGTGCCGCTCGAACGAGTGACTGTGTTTCCGTTCGATCAAGCACGCGAGCGGGCATTAGCGCGGATTTTTCGGCGAGAAAGTTTTCTTCAGGTCGAACCCCCATCGAGCCAGACTCATTCGTCGCCAGAGATGCTTCGTTTCGCCGTGCACCGTCACGTCGATAGTTGCTCGCAAGATTGTTGGCGATTCGAAAGAGCCACGTCTGGAACTGGCTTTGACCTTGGAAGGAATCGAGGTTGCGGATAACGGAAAGAAAAACTTCCTGAGAAACTTCCTCCACGTCTTCCGCCGTGAAGTCCGACGCGAGTTGAAAGATGAATCGCCCCGCCGCCGCGTAGTGGCGATCAAACAACTCGTCCCACGCATCGGGTTCGCCCCGGCGACAACGCGCCAGGAGTTGGGCTTCGGCTTCCATCGGCGAGTGGACTTTATCCGGGCTCTGGAC
>CAIJTL010000969.1 GCA_903823545.1 uncultured Planctomycetaceae bacterium | reverse complement strand
TCATGGCGCGAGCGGCGTATGGTTGGTCGCCAAGTTTGAATTCGTTCGGACACTCCGGCACGTTGCCGTTTTCATCGGCTTGGCAAGGCTGCCCGTCTGGCCGTGGGCACAAATTCCAGCAAACTTCCCCTTTGATCGCTGTCTCAGGGTGATAGTCATAGAACGGTTGAATGTCAGATATCTTCTTCAGGTGAGAAGGACTTGTGACTGGTTCCGGGACTTCGCCATCAACTGGTTGAGGAGCATCAACAGCGGCAAGTCGAGTTTCCGGTGGTTCAATTGGTGCTGGCTCGCGTGAGCGGCGAGGCGGCGTTGCGTCATCGAGGGGATTTTCGTTGAACGAAGCCGTTTGAGGGCTTCGAGTCGTCGTCGCCGCCTTTGGTGAGCCAGCCGATGTCTCGCTAGTTCCATCAACCGATTCACGGAACCGGCTCTCTGCATCACGTTGACGCAGTCGATTCAGCGGATCGTCGTTCTGTGCGATCAACTGCGAACCGGGGCGTCGTGACGGGCCGATGTTGGCACTTCCGATCGTCTTCCGAGCTGACGTTTTCACAATCGGTGTTGCCACTTTGCTCGAACCGGATGTGCTCGCGGTCGCACCCTTGGCGTTTGGCTTCGCGAACAACTCGCGGACGCCTGCCTCGGTGGAATTGGTTCCGCCGAAAACGATCGTCAGGCTCAGAAGGCCGCTACATGATGCAGCGGCCAATTTACCAAAGCCAGAACGATGCCCGTTAGTGGGAATCCGGAGCGTGCTCCGCAGTGTAGTTTGGAGCTTCTTGAGTGATGGCGATGTCATGAGGATGGTTCTCCCTAACCGTCGCAGGTGAAATCTGCAAAAACCGAGTGTTCGTCCTGAGCTCGGTGATGTTCGCGGTGCCGAGGTAGCCCATGCCTGCTCGGAGGCCGCCGATTAATTGGTAAAGAAAACTGTGCAATGGTCCGCGGTAGGCGACTCGCCCCTCGACCCCTTCAGGGACGAGCTTTTTCTGTGTCGATTTCTCGTCATCGTCTCGTGTCGTCGCCTGCCGATATCGGTCAGCCGACCCCTTCATCATCGCTCCGAGCGATCCCATACCTCGATAACGCTTAAAACTGCGACCTTGGTAGAGGATCATTTCTCCCGGTGACTCATCCAGCCCCGCCAACAAACCACCCAGCATCACGACGTGAGCACCGGCCGCGAGAGCCTTTGTCACATCTCCGCTGTAGCGGATGCCGCCGTCGGCAATGATCGGAACATCGGTGTCGGCAACCCCTTTCGCCGCGTTGTAAATCGCGGTGAGTTGAGGCACTCCAACTCCGGAGATGATGCGTGTCGTGCAGATGGAACCGGGTCCAATTCCTACTTTGACCGCATCCGCTCCCGCTTTGACGAGATCCCTTGCTCCTTCTGTGGTCGCGACGTTGCCGGCGACGACGTCGATGTTCCAGCGGCGTTTGATTTCGCGCACGGTCTCGATGACGTTCTTCGAGTGGCCGTGAGCTGAATCCACCACCAGCACATCCACGCCCTTCTCCAGCAAGCAAGCAGCCCGTTCGTAATCGAACACGCCGATTGCCGCCCCGACCCGCAGTCGACCGCGAGCGTCTTTCGACGCACGCGGAAAGCGCAGGTTCTTGTCGATGTCTTTGATCGTGATCAGTCCACGCAATTGATATTGGTCGTCAATCAGGAGAAGTTTCTCCACCTTATTTTCTAGGAGTAATCGTTGCGCGGACACCAAGTCGGTGTGTTCGTGAGCCGTGATGAGTTTGTCCTTGGTCATCACGTCGGCGACTTTCGTGTCACTCGACTCCAAAAAGCGGAGATCGCGTCGCGTTAAGATCCCTACCAGCTTCCCGTTCTGAGTAATCGGGACCCCGCCGATGTTTCGCTCGTCCATGATTTGCATGGCTTCTCGAACACTCGCTTCGGGCGGCAACGTGACTGGATCGACAATGACGCCGTGCTCGGATCGCTTCACACGCTCAACCTGCAATCCTTGCTGCTCAATCGTCATGTTTTTGTGAACGATGCCGATACCACCCTCTTGTGCTAAAGCAATAGCCATTTCCGCTTCAGTGACTGTGTCCATTGGGCTGCTGACAACCGGCACATTTAGCGTGATGTTTCGAGTCAGTTTGGACGAAACGTCGACTTCCGCAGGCATCACTTCCGAGTACGCTGGCTCAAGCAGGACGTCATCAAACGTAATTCCGCGAGCCACAATCCGGTCTTCCATCGTCAAACACTCCATCCGAAATCAGAACAGCGAAAAATCAGTCGAGGTCGGATGATAGCAGCCCGCCGAAAAAGTCGTAGCACGAGCGGTCCGCTTGTGTTGCCGTTATTACGAGTCCGAGCTTGCCGATCAGAGACTTCGACCTTTCCAATTGCCCGATAATCCGCTGGCCACCGCTGAGATTCTGATGTAAACACATCCGAGCTTCTTGATGTCAGGTCGAACATCCGATAACTCTACAGCCCCTGCCACATGGTCTCGCCGCTGAAAACCGTGAAATACCTCGCATTAGCCCACCAGTTTGATTGAGGGACGACTCATGACTGCGACCAATCGCATCGGATGTTCTGAGTTCCAACAAAGCCTTCTGAATCGTCGGAGTTTCATCAAAGCAGGGATGTTGGGCTTAGGTGCGAGTGGACTATCGTTGTCGGACATTCTTCGTTCCGACGCTCAAGCTGGGTCAGTCGCATCGACCGGAAAGAATTCGGTGATAATTCTGTGGATGCGGGGCGGTCCGGCACATCAAGACATGTGGGATCCGAAGCCCGAGGCTCCTGTTGAATATCGAGGTGAGTTTGGAGTCATTCCGACCAAAGTCCCTGGAATCATGCTGTCCGACATGCTGCCGATGTCTGCCGCCTGCATGGATAAATGGTCGATCGTACGCAGCCTGAATCACCATGACGCCGGACATTCCACAGGCGATCAAATGTGTTTCACAGGATACAACTCGGGGCCGAATGCTGACGAAAACATTCATCCAAGCTGCGGCAGTATTGTCTCCGAACAATTGGGGCATCTGAATCGCGACCTTCCCGCTTACGTGATGATTCCCAAAATGGTGCCAGGGACGAACTCCGCCTATTTGGGAGTCGCTCACAAGCCCTTTGAAACGCTGGCCGATCCCGCACAAGAAGGTCCGTTCCAAGTTCCAAACTTTGCGCTGGCGGAAGGGATCTCTGCCACGCGACTCGGATCGCGTCGTGAGATTCTGCAAGGTTTTGATCGCATTCGAGCCGAGGTTGATCGCACCGGTCAGATGGCGGCGATGGATCGATTCCAGCAGAACGCGTGGGGAATTTTGAATTCCAACACCGCTCGCGAAGCTTTCAATCTTGATGCGGAACCGCGAGAGGTTCGCGAGCGTTACGGCTTCATGCCCGCATTCGATCCGAAAGCGGCAGACCGATGTGGTGCTCCGGCCTGGAGTCAACGAATCTTGCTCGCTCGCCGACTTATCGAAGCTGGCGTTCGAATCGTGACCGTTGATCTCCGTTGGTGGGACACACACGTCAAAGGTTTTGAATCGCTGCGTCTCGGATTCCTCCCTCGATGGGATCGAGCATTCTCAGCGTTGATGGAAGATCTCTCACAACGCGGCTTGATGGACACGACATTGGTCGTTGGCTGGGGCGAATTCGGTCGGACACCACGAGTCAACAACAACGCCGGTCGAGATCATTATCCGAACGTCTTCAGCGCCGTGCTCGCAGGCGGTCCCGTCAAAGGTGGTCGTGTCGTTGGTGAGTCTGATGCGAAAGCGGCCTTTCCAAAGACGAATCCGAAAGCCCCGCAGGACGTGCTGGCCACGATCTATCGCCACTTAGGCGTTGATACGCACCGCCAATACATCAACCGTGCCGGGCGGCCAATTCCAACGCTTCCATTCGGTACCCCGATCGACGAACTCAGTTAAGCAGCCGTTTGCTAACTGCTGCCACTTTGCAGTGCGACTTTGGCATGCCATTGTCGTGCGATTTCTATTCGCTCGCGTCGCAGCGTAACCGGCATGCCTGTTCTGATGACGTAGCTGCTCGCCGGAATTGCCCTGGCGAGTTAATCTCCGACTGTGGTCGCGATTCACAACCTCTCACAGGAGATGCTCACTGATGAAACCTCTGCAGATTGCTGGGATTTTTGTTGTTTGGATGCTGTTGTGTGTGCCGCTAAGCGCGGCCGAGAAATTGACGCTCGGCAGTTTGTTTACAGATCACGCAGTCTTGCAGCGAGATCTCGCTGTTCCCGTTTGGGGAAAGGCGGAACCGGGGCAGAAAGTCGTGGTTCAGTTTGGAGGTCAAGAGAAATCGGCGACAGTAGACAAAGACGGCAAGTGGCTGACTAACCTTGATCCGTTGGCGGCATCTGCAGAGAGTCGAGTGCTGACGGTGAAGTCAGAGTCGTCCAACGAATCGCTCAAACGAGAAGACATCCTTGTTGGTGACGTGTGGATCTGTAGCGGTCAATCAAATATGGGTTGGACGTTGAAGCAGTCGCTCGGTGGTGATGAAGCCATCGCGGCAGCAGGTGATGGGCAGCTGCGATTGCTCAACGCTCAAGCTCGTGCGGTTGATACGCCGCAAGACTCGATCGGCGGTCAGTGGGCCGTTGATAGCTCGGCCTCGGCAGGCGGCTTTTCGGGAGTGGCTTACTTCTTCGGTAAGGAACTGCGAACGAAGCTCGGCGTGCCCGTCGGTCTGATTAAGTCGGCAGTCGGCGGCACCGTCGCGGAAGCATGGACTCCGCAAGCAGAGCTCGAAGCGAACCCCACTTTAAAGCCGCTCATTGATCAGCAAGCGGCGCGGCTCGCGGCTTATCCGGCTCAGTTGGAAGCTTGGAAGAAGATCGAAGCGGACGAGATCAAGAAGTGGGAAGCGGCTGTCGCGAAGGCAAAGGCCGAGAACAAACCCGAACCCCGCAAGCCGACCGCTCCGCAGTCTCCAGCGTTCAACAACAACCGACCGTTCGGACTCTACAACGGCTCGATCGCTCCGCTCGTGCCTTATGGAACGCGCGGTTTCATCTGGTATCAGGGCGAATCGAACTCGGGACGCGGCAAGGAATATCAGACGCTCTTCCCGCAGTTGATCGGTGCGTGGCGCAAAGCTTGGGGGCAAGGCGACCTGCCGTTCCTCTTCGTGCAAATCACTCCGCATAACGGGATGTCGCCCGAAGTGCGTGAAGCTCAGCGACTGACCGTGCAGACCACTCAGAACACCGCGATGGCCGTGACGATCGACGTCGGGCATCCGAGCGACATTCATCCCAAAGACAAGAAGACGGTCGCTCAACGATTGGCTCTCGGAGCCCGCGCATTGGCCTATGGAGAGAAACTTACATACTCCGGCCCGGACTACGACGCGATCAGTGTCAGCGGCAACAAAGCGACTCTCAGCTTCAAGCATGTCGGCGGCGGACTGGTTGCGAAGGGCTCTCGCCGAGAGGGACAAACTCCAATCCCGTTGACTGGTTTCACAATCGCTGGCGACGACGGCGAGTTC
>CAIJTL010000968.1 GCA_903823545.1 uncultured Planctomycetaceae bacterium | reverse complement strand
CGCGATTACTACGCGCTGGCAGGAATCCTCCGCAGCACGCATTTGCTCATTCACGACAACGTTTCAAAATGGCTCGAAACGCCGTTGCCGATGTCGTCTGACCAAGAAGCGGCCGTGAAGCAACATGAACTTCTCGTGGCCGAGTTGAAAAAAGAGATCGATGTCGCGAAAGCCGCTGAGAAGAAATTGGCTGCGGCAAAGAAGTCAGGTGGCAATGAAGACGACCTACCGGGAACACCACGCGGTCCAATCAGCGTCAAGGAATTTGCGGGACTGCTGCTGGATGACACGCAAGCGAAGAAAGTTGGCGATTGGGTCGATTCGCAATTCAGCAAGCATTACATCGGTGAGGGTTACATTCACGACGGCAACAAAGACAAAGGCCAAAAGACCCTGACCTTTTCACCCGCCGTTCCGAAGGCCGGTTTGTACGAAGTCCGCTTGGCCTACAACTCCGGCGACACCCGCGCTTCGAACGTGCCGATCGAGATTCTCGATCTTGATGGCGAGCACGACCTCAAGATCAATCAACGTGTCGCGCCGCCAATTGATCATCGCTTCGTGTCGCTCGGCAAATATCGTTTTGACACGTCGGGGCAGTGGTACGTCATCATCAGCAACGAAGGGACCGACGGTCACGTCATCGTCGATGCGCTACAGTTCTTACCTGCCGACGAAAAACTCGCCGCAACAAAACCGACAACCGACAACAATCCCGCGCCAACAACCCCACGGACCACTGACAACGGACCACGAACCACCAACAAGTCACCTGACCTCAAGGAGCTCGAAAAGCGACTCAAAGAACTCAACGACAAAGCTCCATACCGCCCGATGGCCATGTCGGTCGCAGACGCCAAGCAAATGGAATCGACGCATATTCGCATTCGAGGCAACGTCCATGTGAAGGGCGAACAAGCCGCGCGCGGATTCTTGCAAGTGGCGACTTATGGCAACGCTCCGGCAGTTCCAGAACAACAAAGTGGCCGCCGCGAATTGGCCGAATGGATCACAAGTCGATCGAACCCGCTGACCGCTCGCGTGACGGCCAATCGAGTTTGGCAGCATCTCTTTGGCGAAGGACTCGTCCGCACCGTGGACAACTTCGGCACAACCGGCGAAACGCCGTCGCACCCCGAATTGCTCGATCATTTGGCGATGACGTTGCAGCAATCTGGTTGGTCGATGAAATCGCTGGTTCGAGAAATTGTGTTGTCGAGAACTTACCAGTTGGCGAGTCGTGTGAGTCAATCAGGTTCCGAAGCTGATCCCGAAAACCGGCTTCTCTGGCGGCAGAATCGTCGCCGACTCGATGCGGAAGCGATGCGTGACGCGATCATCACAACGTCTGGCTTGCTTGATCGCACCATGTTTGGACGCACGATGAAGTCTCCGAAGCAAGACGGCCCGAACGCCAATATCGGCGAGATGACTTACGTCTTCGATGACGCTCGCCGCAGCGTTTACACGCCGATCTTTCGCAATCGGCTGTTGGAAATCTTCGATTCGTTCGACTTCGCCAATCCCAACGTCTCACTGGGTCGCCGCAACGTGACGACCGTTCCGACGCAGGCTCTCTATTTGATGAACAGCCCATTCGTCATGGACCAATCCCGCGAAGCCGCTCGCGATCTACTTGCCACAACCGGTCTGACCGACGACCAACGCCTCACGCTCGCCTACCGCACAACTCTCGGCCGCCGACCAAGCACTCGCGAACGAGAGATCGCCCTGCGAGTCGTCACCCCTTCCGCCGAAAACACCACCCCCAGCCCCATCGCCTGGGAACGTCTTTTCCAAGCGTTGTTTGCCAGCGTCGATTTCCGAATGGTTGAGTGACTCAACAGCCGAGGTTATTCATGCTGAAACTTCCAGAGTTCGTGGAGTATTCTGGCTATCCACATCGAGTTCTGCCTGACGGTGTCTGGTGGTGCGATGAGAATACGCTCGATGCGGAGTTTGTTGAAAGGTTTCCAGAGTCAACGACTCGCCGTCAAATCGCGTCAGGATTTCAGGCACTCTGCCAAGAAGCATTGGCACTCAAACTCAATGCCGTGCAGTGGCTCGATGGGTCGTTCGTTGAAACCAAACTCAATCCCCAGGACTTGGATCTGGTCACGTTCTTCGATCACGATCAACTCAATCAACTCGGAGCTGCAGAACGGTCTTTTGTCCTGAATTGGCTGAATGGCGGAACGATCACGCGCGAGCGATATCAAACTCATGCCTTTTTGGTTCTGTCATGTGAGCCGGGGCATTCTTACTATGAGACGTTTGACGCAGCACGAGATTACTGGCGTAATTGGTTTGGCCGCACACGGCGAATTCCTCAAGGCCCCGACGGAACGACGATCAGGTTTCCGAAAGGTTTTCTGGCGATGATTTTGGGCGACAGTTCTCAGGTGCGACAAATTTCTGACGAACGGAGTTCGACATGACCACGACGACTCACTTAGTAGAAATCACGGATACCCCGCGTTTCTCCGCCGAGATTCGTGAGCAATTGAGCGACTTGCGCAAGGTCATTGAAGTGGCGCGTCGTCACGGCACACGTGACTTCGCCAGCCAAGTTGGCTGGGAGTCGTTGATCTTGCACGAGCAAGAACTCATGGACGAACTGGCAGAATCAGAACTCTACGAACAGACTCAGAAGTCGGGTGCCGAAAGCCACCAACACGAAACGTTGCGACTGCTGGGAACGCTCGTCGGCGGAAGCCTTGAGGCCGGACATTTTGAACTCCGCGTGGGAGATGACCTCTACACCGGCGATGTGGCCGAGCTGGCGAAAGCGGGGATGCGAAAACTTCGCTTTGGTGCTGATGTCGAAGCGGAAGTCGAGATCGCAGTCGCGGCGTCTGTCCCCAGCCGTTCGGAATCACAACCGTGTTATGTGCTGCGGTCGGTGAATCCAGTGGTTGGTTCGTGAGTTGTGAGCTTGTTGCCGTTATCGCAACAAAGGATCGCGTCCATGAAAATACGTCGCCGCGAGAAAATGCTAGCCGATGGTTCGCTCATCATGGCCGATCTGTCGAAGCAGGCTCCCAATAACAGTTACTCCCCACCGACCGAGTATCGCGACACTGAATTCACGTGTGTTGATTGCGGCAAAGAGGAATTCTGGACGGCCCAGCAACAACTGTGGTGGTATGAGGTCGCGAAAGGTTCGATCAATGCAGTCGCTATTCGTTGTGATGCTTGCCGAGACATCGACCATCTGGTGAAGAAAGCGTCTCCCTGGCCGCTGTCAAAGAAGCCGTTTGCCATTGTGTTGGAAACGGATGAGTTGCTGATTCGGCAGATGAAAAAGGTTGTTGAAACGCTTGATCCTGAACTGGTTTTGATTTCTCGGCTGACGACTCACGAGTTGACTCGCGGTCTCTGGCACGTGCTACCACAAGCAAGGTTCATTTCATTTGGCAGAAAATGGTTGTCGGTGCATGAAAAGAAATTGCTCAGAAATCTCTATCGACAACCTTGCCGCCCTGTGTTGTTTCACGGTGCCGCGACAGAACTCTCGCTTGATATCGCCGAGTCGCTCCGGCGAATTGGCTGGAATGTCAGAGAAGTTGATTGCAGCAAGGTCGGCGCAATTGAGTCCGACTGGGGTGTCGCCGTATCGTCGTTGTTGAAGTTGAAGACTGTCGGTCCAAAGTAGTTTGGTATCTGAATCAATCTTGAGGGTTTGCAATGAACTCATCGTCGTTGTTTTCACCTGTTTCTCGTCGTCGTGCTTTGCAAACAGTTGCCTGTGGTTTCGGCCATCTCGCGTTGGCCGGGCTTGCTCAGCAGGCGGGTGCGGCGGCGAAGTTTGCTCATCATGCGGCTCGAGCGAAGCGAGTGATTTTCCTTTTCATGGCGGGGGGAGTCAGCCATGTCGATTCGTTCGATTACAAGCCGACGCTTGATAAGCATGACGGAGTGATGCGCGAGTTTGATGACGCTCGGACGTTGGCCAAGACCGGAAAGGTCGTGCAGCACCGAGTGATGAAGTCGTTGTGGAAGTTCCAGCAGCATGGCGAGTCAGGCCGCTGGGGATCGGAATTGTTCCCGCGAAT
>CAIJTL010000967.1 GCA_903823545.1 uncultured Planctomycetaceae bacterium | reverse complement strand
CTCCGCGTGACGAGCCGGTTATTTCAAGCGAGTTGGCATGCGCTCGGCTCGTCACGCGGAGCGTGACGGCTACGTAAACTCACGAACGTGTCGAAAACCATTTTCGGCTGGCTTCGAGCAGCCAATCGCGCAGCAGTCGGCGCGGGCCATTGATCTGCACCGTCGCGAGCTGACCGGGGCCGAACTGATGACCGATGTTTGAATCGAGTTTCACGTAGCCGACGACGTGCGGGTCGAGGAACTCTTGTTGATTTCGATCGTTGCTCGATCTGTGTTCCTGTGAAATCTTCGTAGCGACCGGGCCACCCGCTCCCGCACAGAGCGCGGGATGCGGTGGATGAGTCGTCGCTCGCGGATCGACTTTGTGAAAATGACCGATGGTCTCGCTGCCATCGCCATTCAACCGAACGAGTGCGTTGTTCATATTTGCAATCTCTGCCGCATCGAATTGGTCTTGCGCGATGAGCACTCGAACTTCTTTGTCATCGGGGTTCCCAATGACCAACAGCTCCTGGCCGGGAGTCACATAGCTTCCGATTAGCGAATGCAAATCACTTGCCGAGATCATCCCGGCTCGCGGTGCTCGGATCAGTAACGCTTCGTGAAGGTGATCCAATTCTGATAATTTCGCTCGGAGCGAAAGGCGGTTGTCGTCTTCGGCGGACATCGACGCCAGATCGCCTGCATGCTGAGCGACTCGACTTCGCAACTCCGATCGTTCGACTTCAGCACGAAGTTCGCGCCGCTGTGCTTCGAGTTCCGCATTCGTCAGTCGAAACAAGAGATCCCCTGCCTCGACGATCTGTCCCGATTCGACGCCAACCTCTTCAAGAAACCCGGCTCCCTCGGCACGTACGATGGCCGCGTCAACGTACTCGACAACGCCGGGCAGCTTCACGGAATTCCAAGTCGGAGTGTCGTCCAACAACAGCATCATGCCCGCGACAGCCGTGATTGAAAACAAAGCAAACCGAACACGACTCGGTTGCTCAAACGGCGACCCGATGACGACGTATCGCAATGATCTCCACAGCGGTTGGATGAACCACGCAAAGATCGCACCGACTGCCAGGAGCATACCGGCACCGTCCCACCAAGCCGCTGCTGCCACGATTAACGACACACTGACGACCGTCCGCCACACGGCAGATGTGATGCCATACAACGCCACCAACCAAGTTCGTCCTTCTGGCCAATTGGGCGATGTGACGGAGACACCTAATAGCCATCGTTTCGCAATATTCGCCAACAATTGCTGACCATGAATCGCGAGGTTTGGTAGTTCAAGCCAATCCGCGAGCACATAATAGCCGTCAAACCGCATCAGTGGATTCGCGTTGAACAACAACGTCACGACACTCGCCGTCAGTATCAATTGCAGTAGATGTTGTCGCACCAATTCATCGGTTGTGTTTGCCCACGCGATAGCCGCGATGGCCGCGAGTGCCAGTTCAGCCAACATCCCCGCCAACGAAATCACGATCCGATGCCATTTCGGCAAGCGCCAGGTCGATGTCAGATCGACATAGGGAATGGGCGCGAACAACAAGAACACGGCACCAGCGTCGCGCACCCGACCGCCAAATCGCACGCAGGCCAAGCCGTGCGACAATTCATGCACGACCTTAAGTCCCAATCCCCATGCCGCAATCCACAACCAATTGTGTGGCGACAACACGACTGATGATTCTTGCCACAATCGATCAACGTGCGGAGCCATCTGCCAACAGGCCACGATCATCAGCGCAGTCCACAACATCAATCCAAAGCCGCTGAATAAGCCTCCGAGAATAGGCTCGATCGCAGCGAGCAGACTCTGCGGAGAACCAAACGGAACCTTTTGGCTCGGCGGATTTAGACCTCCTCGTTTCTGAGGTGCAGCACGACGCGCTGTGTTTCCATTGACGAGATCTGACTCCAGCACAATCAGCTTGGAATCAGCGAGCCAACGGACAATGCTTGCCGCTTGCGATTCACTCAGTGCATCCGCTCCCAGAACGTTCGCGGTGTGTGACAGCGCATCGCCGACAGTGCCGCGACCATCAAGCAATGACAAGAACGTGTACTCTGGCAGCCCGATTCGGAAATACGCTCCGTTCGCTTCATCCTCTAAGACATAACACTCTGCCCCGCCGTACGACTGCCATGAAAACGACAACTCCTCCCGCAATCGCGGGCGGAGTTGACGCAGTTCATAAGTTCGGTGATCGAGTGACATGAGATTGAAGGCAACAACGCATCGTCGCGCAGGTGAGCCGGGCGGCGTCAGTTCCCGGATATTTCAGAAACATAATCCGGGGGGCTAACGACGCCCGGTTCGCCTAAATCGATTGCTTTCCTGGGGCAAATAAAAATCAAACAACGAATGTGATCAGAGAAATCAAAACGGCAACCATTGCCTCAGCCGATCCGCAGCTTTGTGAAACAAGTTCCAAGCCAGCGG
>CAIJTL010000966.1 GCA_903823545.1 uncultured Planctomycetaceae bacterium | reverse complement strand
TTGATCGAAGGGTATTCGCGAGCAGATCGCTTGAAAGAAGCAATTCTGATCGCAGAACGTCTGGTCGCTCACCAATCAGAAACGCACGGCCCGCAACATCGACTGACGACAGCGGCAACGACAACGCTCGGCGAACTGCTCGCGAAAGATGGCCAATTGCCCAGAGCAACGGAACTGCTTGAGCAATCACTGGCGGTATATCGGCAGGGGGAAGCGTCCCGCGAACGCGTTCGTCTGTTGATGCAACTGGCGTCTGTGCGACGAGCAGTTGGCGACCTCACGGCAGCGGAGTCGTTGCTGCGCGAAGCGATTGATATCACGGATAAACGGCTGACTGCCGATGACCCAGATCGATCGATCGCTAAGTTGCAACTGGCGGCACTGTTGCCTTCGGTCGGACGTTTTCGTGAGGCGATTTCGCTCAATCAGCATATCTTAGAAGAAGCGTCACAACGCGGAGTTCGAGCTGATCGACTGCGTGCGGACATCCTTCTGAACTTGGCCGTGATTCATCAAAACCAAGGTCTGACCGAATCGGCCGCTGAGTACGCAGCGAACTCCGCTCGTGTGACGGAGTCGGTCTTTGGGAAAGACTCACGGCAGCTTGCCGCCGCACACAATGTTTTATCGGCGATCAGTCGCGATCTCGGCTTGCCCGATCAAGCGAAATCAAACGCGGAGACGGCCCTTCGGCTCTGTCAGCAACATCGCCGCAGTCAACATTCGGAAGCGGCGACCGCACATCAACTACTTGGCTCGTTGGCCGCGCGGCGAGGCGATGTGTCGGCGGCGATCGAACACTGGCGAGCGGCGGCGAGCGTGTTTCACGCGCGCGGGCAAGCGGCTCGTGAGGCTCAAGTGTTGAGCTTGATCGGAGGGCTCGCATTGCAGACCGACGATCAATCGCTCGCCGCCACTGCGCTCGATCAAGCGGAGAAGCTGTTGCATGAGCGTGCGACATCGCCGCTCGACCGGTATGTCACGTGGGCCAATCAAGCGATACGACGATCACGCGAAGGGGATCTCACCGAGGCGATTCGCCTGTTACAGCAAGCCGTCGACGTGGCGGAATCAGCTCGAACAGAAACCGCCGGCGATGCCGAGGCAGGTCGTGCAAAGTTCTTTTCACAATTCGCCCCGGCATTTGAACGGCTCGTCGAGTGGCAGCTTGCGGCAAAGCAACCGGAAGCCGCGTTCCGTACTGCCGAGCAATCACGCAGTCGCACGCAACTTGACCAATTGCAACTGGCAGGAATCGACTTGAAAGGGACTCTTTCTGTCGAATCACAACATCGACTGTTGCCACAAGAGCGTCGACTTGCCCAGGAACAAGTTCGTCTGCGAAATCAGTTGGCCGATGCGATCGCACGACAAAATCGACAAGGACGCGAAATAGGCGAACCGGCACTCAACCCAAAATCGACCTCCGCGACATCAACATCGAGCCCATCAGCATCTTCCACGAAAGATGGATGCAATGATTTGCCACCGACAACCTCCGTCCCGACGTTAGCGACAGAAGAAAAGGACGATGTCGCGAGATTGCAAAAGGATTTGAGCCATGTGGAAAAGGAATACGCTGCTGTGTGGCGAGCAATTCGTGATGCGAGCCCCGTTTACGCCCAATTGATGACGAGCCGAGATTCATTGTGCGAACTGTCTCGCGTACAAAAAGAGTTGCTTCCACAAGACACTTTGATGTTGTTCTTTCAGTTGGGAAGCCGGTCGAGTGCGGTGTGGATCATCGATGGATCAGGTCGATCGGTGGAAGTCATTCCGCTTCAAGTCACTCAAACGCTTCCCGCGTTGCAGTTTCAACAGCCGGCGATTCGACGCGATGCCGCTGAGATCAACAAAGAGACCAAGCGTTCGGTCGCCGTGGAATTTGAGATCGTTTCCGAGGAAACACGCGGCATCGTCGGAAGATTGTCGGTCGACAAGGGTTTGCTGCGTCGCGGACTCGAACCGATTCCACCAGGACCACTGACGCGAGAAATCGCTTCGCGTTTGGTGACGTGGTATCTCGCGGCAACGGTCCCGATGTTTCCGAACAATGCTCGTGGTCTTTCCGGAACCGTCGCCACAATCAAAGGGCAACCAATCACACCGAGTGCATTGACGATCGTTGCCGACACGCTGCTGCCTGTTGCCGTTCGCGAAGCAGTCGCTCGACGTCAGCCAAAAGCGATCGTGATCGTTCCCGACGGCGCGTTGCATCAACTTCCCTTTGAAGCGCTGCTGCTCACAGCCGGCCCAGAAGCGAAATATGTTTTGGATGAATGGCCCGCACTGACTTACGTTCCTTCGGCCACGGTCCTCGCCAGATTGACCGACCGGACGCCGGTCGACTCAGCACGCGAACTTCGATTGCTGCTTGTTGGGCACTCAGGAAAACAGGATGAAAATCGAGTCGGTGTTGTTCGTGAAGGAGCGAGTCGCGCCGGAAATCGGTTTAATGCCGCGCCGCTGCCGGGTGTTTCAAGCGAATGTCAGCGGATTGAGTCACTCTGGCCCAAGCACGTCACAGCGCTGCTCGATGATGATGCCACGGAATCGCGAGTCAGCGGCCAGATGCCTACACATCGATTTCTTCATTTGGCAACGCACGGATTTGTCGATGAGCGCGCTGACAATCTCTTCGGCGGCCTGTTGTTGTCTGCTGACGCCAGCGGCCGTGACGACGGGTATCTCTCCTATCTCGACATCTTGCGATCAGACCTCACAGGCTGCGAATTGGCGGTCCTCAGTGCGTGTCAAACAAGCATCGGTCCCGAACGGCCTATGGAGGCGAGCACTTCGTTGGCGCAAGCATTCCTCGCCGCAGGCTCTCGACAAGTCGTGGCCAGCTTGTGGCAGGTTTCGGATGAAAGCACGTCAGAATTGATGACCGACTTTTATCGCCGATTGGCAGTCGACGTTTCCGCTAACCGCCCGCTCCGTGTCGCTGCCGCGCTGCATGACGCGAAACGACAACTCCGCAAGCAAGCGGCCTGGAACACTCCCGCTCATTGGGCAAGCTTTATTTTTGTCGGACCAGCGAAGTAAGCGATTGATTTTCTGACGCTTCATTTTGAAGAGCGGAACGGCGTCCGTGGGTTTTGGTGCGTACGGCTTCTCATTTCAAATCGGACTGAATGAGACTCTCGCGTAATGAGGATCCTCACAAGGAGCCAAACAATGATCATCGTTTGGGGCAGCGGACTTTATGGAGATGTGGATGCCGTTCCGGGGATTGGTCGAGTGAAGACCAACTTTGGGCACTTGTACTACATCCCGCTGATCCCGACGGGGTCGCATTTCATCTTTGAGGAATCATAGAGCGGTTGGCACGGTGTGCCGATTGGACTGAGTTTCAAGTCCATCTTCACCGCATGGCTGCGAGTGGTTCTGGGATTTCTGGCAGTGGCGACACTCGTCGTGGGCTTCATCGAAATCGCCGACAATCGGATGGCCGGTGGCATCGGCGGGTGTGTTGCGGGGGCGGTTTTCATCGCCAGGTTTGTTGCGACCAAGAAGATGGCGTTCTTCACCCAAGGCAGTTACGACCGAGCCAGAATGCTGGCTGAACAATCCGGACTGACGGATGAAGCGTTGATCCTGATTGATCTCAGTTACGGCGAGAGCACCGAAGAAGAAGCCAAACATCGTCCGAAGGAGCTGCGAGAGTGGGAATGAGACGCCGCCACGTCACATTGTGCTGATCGTGCGGGTCGCGCGGGGCACAACAAGTTCGCATCCTGGTAAACGCTTCGGCGTTGCCGTCGATTCGAGTGCTAAAGTTTTCCGACTCATTCTGCGCACTCGGAGTGTTCCGAGCGTCGCGACTGTTTTCGGAAAGGGCTGTTCGTGACGACATATTTGGTAACTGGAGGAGCGGGCTTCATCGGCTCGCACATCACGACGCGCTTGGTTGAGGAAGGACATCGCGTCCGGGTGCTCGACAATCTCTGCGCGGGTTCGTTGAACAACTTGGCCCATTTGAAAGATGGCTTTGAGTTCTTCCACGGCGACGTCTCCGATGCCAAGGCCGTCCAGCAAGCGATTGATGGTGTCGAGATTGTGTTCCATCAAGCGGCTCTCGCTTCAGTTCCTTTGAGCGTGAAAGATCCTGTGTTGGTACACAACGCATGCGTGACGGGGACCGTGACGGTGCTCGATGCTGCACGCCAATCGGGAGTTCGCCGAGTCGTTTACGCGGGATCGAGCAGTGCTTACGGCAACGAGCCGACGATGCCGAAACGAGAATCACAACTCCCACAAATGCTTTCTCCGTATGCCGCAGCCAAGTTGGCGGGCGAACTTTATTGCGAAGCTTTTGCCGCCTGCTATCCGCTCGAAACAGTACGACTCCGCTACTTCAATATCTTCGGCGAACGACAAGATCCCGCGAGTCCGTATTCTGCGGTGATCCCGCTGTTCGTGGCAGCGGTGCTAGAGGGACGTCGGCCAACGATTTTCGGCGACGGATCGCAGTCGCGCGACTTCACGTATGTCGGCAACGTCGTACATGCCAACTTGTTGGCCTCGCGAGCGAACGGTGTCAGCGGCAAGGTTTTCAACGTCGCCTGCGGCAGCTCACTCACCGTCATCGACTTGCTGCGACAGATTTGCGACCGACTGAAGGTCCCGTTTGATCCGATCTTCGCTCCTCCGCGAGCGGGCGACGTAAAAGATTCTTGGGCTGATATCTCCGCGACGGAACGTGAACTCGGCTATCAGCCACAGGTGGGACTGACCGAAGGACTGCAACGAACGATCAACTATTACGCGAGCGTGTATCGCAACAAAAACTAGAGCGTTTAACCGCAACGCCAACGGCGTGCGTGCAGGTCGATTGCTTCGCCCCCACGCCGTTGGCGTTGGGGTTAAACAATCGCCACGAACGCAAAATTCACAACCTACAACTTTTCAAAAGGCGACAGGCGATGAAGCCCGTAGTCGAAGACAAGCCATTCGAGTTTATGAGCACCTTTTCACCCGCGGTGATCGACGAGGCTCCGCCACGCGATTTCGACGTGGTGCAGATCGTGTGGCGACACAAATGGTTGTTGCTGATCGGCCTAATTGTGGGCGTTGGTCTCGGCCAAATGGCGTTCAACAAGTTGGGGCCAGAATTCAATGCGGTCGCACAAATTCTGGTTTCTCAGCGTGCTCAAGTCCCCATTCATGACGCGATGGTAAAAGCATTCGGCGAACGAGCCGAACATATCTCGATCATCAAGAGCGCAATGTTGATCGAGAAGGCGATTGAAAAGGGGAACCTGAAGGAGCTGCCGACTCTGGAGCGATCGACAGACCCGGCGGAAGACATCTTGGAATGTCTTGATGTTCGTAGAACTGCGGGCAATGACGGGTCATTCATGAACGTCTTTGAGATCAAAGTTCGGAGCAAAAACAAAGATGATGCGCGAGCCATCGTGACGGCAATCATCGACGCCTATCGCGACT
Organism: uncultured Planctomycetaceae bacterium; assembly: GCA_903823545.1. Lineage (GTDB taxonomy): Bacteria > Planctomycetota > Planctomycetia > Planctomycetales > Planctomycetaceae > SXKJ01. The sequence goes on along the minus strand of CAIJTL010000966.1, from coordinate 2,045 downwards.
ATCTCAAAGAGTCGCAGGAAGAAGTGACCGGCGAGCTGTCGAAGCAGATCTCAAAGATGAACAGCGAATTGGCCAGTAAGATTGAAGTGAAGCAACAAGAGTTGGTCGTCTTTCGCAAAGATGCTCCACTCATTTGGCGAAACGCTCCTGGCGATCAGCGCCAAGTGGGTGATGTCACCAACGTGCATCAAGAGCGATTGGTCGAAATCTCAAAAGAACGAACGCAGTTGATTCTGAAAAAATCTGCGATTAACGGCAAAGCCGACGCCTTGCAGTCTGCGATTGATCAAGGCAAGTCGACCGAAGAGCTGGAAAGCCTTGTTCGCCTTTTGATCGCCACTTCAGAAAATGGAGGAACTCAGGGCGGAGCCGGTGCAGTCGTCGCTCCCGCAGCTGGTGTGAATCCAGCGGACGAGGCAGGTCAGCGAATGCTGGCTCTCGCTTTAGACGAACAGAAATTGCTCAAGGATTTTTCGGACGATCATCCGGAGGTGCAGAACCTTCGCAAGAGCATGGCCAAGGTCAAGCAGTACTATGAAGCTCGCGGTATTTCCGTTCCGGACCTCGTGACCCGTGACAACCAAGGTCAGAAGGCAAACTTCGCGGACATCTACATGCGAGTGCTGCAACAACAGCTTCAGGAAATCGACCACAAAGATGGACAGCTCAGCCGCATCTACGACGCGGAATCCAAGAGCGTCAAAGACATCGTTAAGTACCTGCTCGAAGATCAATCTCGCAGCGAAGATTTGGAACGCCTGAAGACGCAATGGGGCGCGATCGTCAACAAAGTGAGCGAGTTCGATATGACTCGCGAAAACAAAGGCTACACGATGAAGCCGCTCGCCCCCGTTCGTGACAAATGGAGCTTAAAGCGATACCTTAAGATCGTCGGTGCAGCTACGGTATTCATCTTGGGCTTGTGTGTCGGCATCGTCTTCCTCCGTGAATGGCGCGACATCACCGTCAAATCGGCTGACGATGTCCGCAAGCTGATGGCCGGTGTTCCGGTCCTCGGCACAGTGCCGCAGTTCGATGTCAGCCGGACGGAATTCAACCCCGAAGTCCCGTTGCAACCATCGTTGTGTTACTACCATCGGCCGGGTTCGGCAGAAGCAGAGTCCTATCGAGCAGTGCGAACGGCGTTGTTCGTGGGGCTCGATACGACGAAGCAGAAGGTCATTCAAGTCAGCAGCCCCGAACCGGGCGACGGAAAATCGACATTCATCGCCAACATGGCGATCGCGCTCGCTCAATCTGGAAAGCGAGTGCTGCTGTTGGACGCCGACTTACGACGTCCAACGGTCCATCGCCTCTTCTCCGCTCGACATGAAATCGGGACCGCCGAAGTACTCGCCGACGAGATTCAGTTTGTGAATGCCGTTCAAGAAAGTGTGGTACAAAACCTGTGGTTACTGTCGGCTGGCATGAGCCCGCCCAATCCGGCTGAGATACTCGCCGCCGACCGATTTGATCGATTGATCTCAGACGCACGTGCAGAGTTTGATTTCGTCCTCGTCGATTCGCCGCCGTTGCTCGTCGTCAGCGATCCGTGCATTGTTGCTCCACGAACCGACGGCCTGTTGCTCGTCGTTCGCATGAACAAGAACTCGCGAGTCTCGTTGCGTCAGGTCAATCACTTGATTCAACAACACGGCATCAATCTGCTCGGTGCCGTGGTGAATGGCTCACAAGGGGCAGGTAGCGGCAAGTCGGGATATGGTTACTCCGGCGACTACGTTGATTACCTCAAGCCAAGCCAACCAGCGTTGCGTCAGCCAGGTAAAGTGACTCGCAAACCGGCAATTACCGTTTGACGTTGCCAACGCCGATGATCTGGTCTCCAGGCCCGATCGTTCGCATTGGCAACCAGACCGCTGTTTTCAAGCTGAATGCCCTTCGTTGGTGATACTCTCGTTTTCACGAACAACTGAAATTCGCAGCCAGCCTCTTTCCAGATATGCTTCGACTGTCGTTCTTGAGCGTTAACGAAGTGATCTCAAAGCAGGAGGCTTTTCTATGAGTATCGTGAAGGAATTCAAAGC
>CAIJTL010000965.1 GCA_903823545.1 uncultured Planctomycetaceae bacterium | reverse complement strand
GCGATTCACGCAACTCGTCGCGCAGTTCATTGGCTCAATTCGGACGGTGCGAACTCTGCAAGAACACACGACGCAACTCTCGACATTCTTTTCGCCGAAGGTCATCGCCAACCTGACAAAGAAGTCGGCGGGGAACATCATGGAACCGTCGGAGCGAGACATCACCGTCTTGTTCTGTGACGTACGCGGTTTTTCTCGAAAGTCCGAAAAGCTCAAGGACAATCTGAAAAAGCTCTTGGAAAGCGTGCGTGCTGCGTTAAGCGCCATGACCGGCGGCATTCTGGCATTTGATGGAGCAATCGCTGACTTCCAGGGAGATGCAGCGCTTGGCTTTTGGGGTTGGCCCGAACCGCTACCGGATGGTCCGATCTCGGCATGCCGAGCGGCTCTCACAATTCAACAAGTTTTTAGCCTGCCAGTCGAAGCCGACGATCTGCTTGAAGGTTTTACGTGCGGAGTCGGTATCGCTCACGGTCGAGCGATTGCGGGGCAGATCGGCACAACTCAACAAGCCAAGATTGGCGTTTTTGGCCCCGTCGTGAATCAAGGGTCGCGCATCGAAGGAATGACGCGGATGTTTGGCGTCAACATCTGCATCGACGAAACGACTGCCGATTTCGTGCGTAGAATACTGCCGCGATCCGAAGGGACATGTCGCCGATTGGCGAAGGTTCGCCCCAAGGGAATGGACACGTCAATTCTGGTCAGCGAGCTACTTCCTGCGAATGACGGCACAGAAACACTCTCGATGCAAGCCGTCGTTGCTTATGAAAAGGCGTTGGATGCAATCATCGCCGGTAAATGGGACGCAGCGTTCTCTCTGCTCACGCAAGTACCGGACGATGATGGTCCTAAGAAGTTTCTGCTCGAACAAATGGCCCAGACCGACAACCACCCTCCTGCTGATTGGGACGGAGCATTCAGCCTAAAGAGCAAGTAAAGGGACCAAGTTACCGATCTGGCTCGTGTGGAGTTTGAACAGCCGACGGCGTCTTTTGAAATCGCCACGAATGTTTTCTTCAGCGTTCGGGTGATGAACTCACGTTGAACCACTTCTGTGATTCATCGGTTTTTACGAGTGCGTTCACGCTTTCTTGTCGTTCACGGCAACTGTAGCATGGCTCGCTCTCTCTCCGGCTGTGAGTCATCGAAATTCTCTGCATTGAAGTCTGCTAGCAGGTTTCGGTACGACAGCTTTCACTGTCACGGTTCGCGTTCACAAAAAAGGTCATAGCGATGATTGGGTCTTCCGACCGCTCAAAGCGGCTGGCGTGGATGGTCTTGTTGTTGGCACTGATGGCGGGCTCTATTGAGACGCTGTGGCTCGCCACTCCGGCGGCGGTTGCTCAGGAAGAAGCGGCCGAAGAGGACGCGGCAGCGGAAGAAAAGCCCGCGCCGAAGAAGGGAAAGAAAAAGGAAGATGGCAAGGCGGCTGAGGCCGAGCATACCGAAGAGCACTTCATCATCTGGGTTATTAAAACCTCAGGCGCAATTGGAGTGATCATCTTTGCGTTGTCGTGCTACTTCATCGCAACCGCCAGCAAACTGTTCTTGGAACTCCGCCCGATGGTGGCAATGCCGCCTGACCTCATGGAGGACATCAAGCAGAAGATGGAAAAGAAAGACTACAAGGGGGTCTATCAATCCATCAAAGAGAAAGAGTGTCTCTTCACAAAATTGGCATCGGCGGGTCTCGGTGAACTGTCGGCAGGCTTGGCGGAATCGCGTGACGCGATGGAGCGAGTCGGCGAAGTACAAAGCACCGAAATGGAAAAGAAAATCAGCATGTTGGCCGTGCTCGGCACACTGGGCCCCATGATCGGACTGCTCGGAACATTGAAGGGGATGATCGCGAGCTTCAGCCAGATTGCACGTTCGGATGCAGGGCTGAAGGCGAGCGAAGTGGCTGAAGGTATTTCAGAAGCGTTGCTGCTGACCTTCGAAGGTGTCGCCCTGTCAGTGCCAGCGATTTACTTCTTCGCGATCTTCAAAAATCGCGTTTCGTCGATTCTGGCTAACACGATGTTTTCGGCAGATGAGTTCGTGAAGAAGCTCGCGCAAGCGGCCAAGGCAGCGGCAAGTGCTCCGAGACAATCGGCAGCTTCCGCATCGGGCAGCACTGTTACGAATCCTCCTGCTCCGAAAGCGTAGAGCAGGAGGCTCGCTTGCTCATTCCTGGCCTAAAAGTACAGCCGAGCCGTCTGCACTATGTTTTTTGAAGCCCACTCAACGTTCCTGTCTTCGATGAGGTGAGCCATGTCTGGCTCGATGAATTCCGAAGCGAGTGCCGAACCAAATCTAACTCCCATGTTGGATCTGGTCTTTCAATTGATCACCTTCTTCATGCTGGTGACCAACTTCAAAGCGGCATCGTTGGATTTGAATTTGAAACTTCCTGTCGTCGGTTCGGCTCGACCGCTGGAAACCGAAGGGGAAGATTTGTTGATTCTCAACATCGACAGTGTCGGGAAGCTGAATGTTTACGGCGTCACGCAAAACATTGAGCGTTACATCAAGGCGGAAGCAAAAGCGAGTCGCCTCACGGCAAAGCGATTGAACCCAAACTTCAAAGCCGATGACGACCTCCCGACAACGATCGTTGTCAGAGCCGATAAGCAAACGCCTTTCAACTTGCTCAACGTTGTCATCAAGACCTGCCAAGACAACGGCTTTCGCAAATTTGCGTTGAAGGCCATGAATAAAGAAGACGGATAGCATGAACCTATTCGTTGAGCTGTTTCAGCTTGATGGCTGAACTGTGAATGAGACTTTCCGTCCGACGGTGCCAAGATGAGCCATCGCAAGAAAAAGAAAAAAGGGAGCGAAAACGTCGAGTTGAATCTG
>CAIJTL010000964.1 GCA_903823545.1 uncultured Planctomycetaceae bacterium | reverse complement strand
GTGAACTGCTACTCGGAAAGTAGAACGTCAAAGTGACGTCCGCCTCAACTTCAGTCAATCCCGCGATTCTGCGTAATTGGCATTTCGCGGAGGTTTCCCACAACCCCACCGAGCTTGTCTCGGTGGGATCAGGGCTTCTGCACTACGAAGCACGACACGAAATCTCAGGCTGCTTAGTGCAAAGGCCCGCGAGCCACCGCGACCCTACGGGTGCCCGGCTCGGTGGGGTCGCATTCGACCACACCTCAAATCTGCCGCTTCAACTCTCCGATTCCGGCGTTGAAGTCTACCAGCACATCGCCGCTGGAGCTGAAGAACCAGTCAAGTTCGCTCCCTCCAGTCAGTCGGTCAGCGGCAGAATCGTTAGTGGCACTCAATTTGGTTGAACCGTTCGCACCACCACCATTCAGGAGGAACCCGACTCGCGTGGCGTAATCGTTACCGCTGGTCCATTCGGCCATGATCGCGTTCAAGGCGGTGACGTTATTGCTGGCCGAACTGTTGCCACCAATCAGGATGTCATCATCGCCATCGCCACCCAACGTGTCCTTGCCCGCTCCACCGATCAGGAGATCGCGACCGGCACCACCGAACAGCGAATCGTCCTTAGTGCCGCCGACCAGCACGTCGTCTCCGTTGCCGCCGTTGAGCGTGACGGCACCGAGCGAGAAGGCGTTCGCTCGAATCTTGTTGTTTGAATCACCGCCGGTCAGCGCGGCGGTTTCGATCGTCGCCAATGTGAGCGTGCCGAAGCCGGTGCTCACGAGCGAAGAATTCGACAACGTCATGTCTGTGTCGCGTATTGCTACGATGCGGTCGGTTCCAGTCGAACCGGTCAGCGTTCCGCCGCCGGTCCAATCGCTGATCGTGAAGATGTTGTTGCCAGCACCGCCCGTCAGCCTGGCAAGTTGGAGATTGGCTAGCGTGTCAGTTCCGACGCCGACAAGGCTCGTGTCAGTCAGTTCGAAATTGACGTTGGCCGTTTCGTAGAGCAAGTTGACATCGGTCGAACCGACGCCATCGTCAGCGCCACCATCGAGGTTGTCGTCCCCTGAGCCGCCGCTGATCGAATCGTTCCCTTCGTCGCCGTAGAGTTGGTCGCCAGCCGCTCCACCTACCAAGACGTCATTCCCCAATCCGCCGAAGAACAACACCGGCTTGGTGAGTGTCACCGCCGCTTTCAGCGTGTCGTTGCCGTCTCCGCCATTGACGCTGATCGGAGTCGATGACTGCGTGTCGATCGAATTGATCGTCAGGCTGTCATTACCGTCGGCGAGGTCGATGACGATGGCCGCTGCCACCGGGAAGGTGACGGAGGGAGCTGATGTGGACGTCATGACGCTCAGGCCGTTGTTGGTGGCAGCATCGTCAGAGATGCTGACTGAGTTACTCGCGTCGCTAAACAGCACGTTGATGGTGCCAGACGTGGCGGACGTGTCGAAGGCAATCCCTTCGACATCCGTCAGCGTGAGCGTGTTGATTCCCGAGTCGGTAATCGTCCCCGCTGAGAGACTCGTCAGTGTGAGATCGGTTGTGGAGAGGAGATTGGCGTTGGCCAGCTTGATGACGTCGCCGACACCGTTTTGGCCGTTGAAATCTAAACCACCTGCCGGGACCGGATCGCCGCCGCTGTAATCGACGGTCAGTGTGTCGGCAGCGTTCTGGCGTCCGTAAACGCGGATGTCGTTGATCTTGCTCAGTTCATGAGCGGGGACCGCCGGTTGCAGCGTCGTGGCATTCAGCACATGGATCTTCGAGCCGACCTTCTTCACGATCAAACCGCTGTTGCTCCAGTTGGCCGGATCAACCACCAACGATTCCGTCAGGTCATTGAGGTTGACCGTGAAGGTTCGTGTGGCGAACTGTTGAGTCGGAGCGACCGTGCTTTGGTCAAAGATTCTGACTTCGACGCTGAGGGACGAAGCCTGCTCGAAGTTCAAAGCGTCCGCGTTCGCGACTACCAAGTTGGCGACGCCGGTGACGTTGTTGTAGACGACTTTGAACGCTCCCGAACTGTTGCCACCGACGATGCCGAACGTCAGTTGATTGAATGGCGTGTCGATGTCGTCGAACTCAATCGGCATGACGACTGTGTCTTTCGCCGTATTCTCGTCGATGGTCACGGTCGCACTTGGTTGAGTGACGGTATCGAACGTCGGTGCGTCGTTCCTCGGCGTCACGGTGAGCGTGAAGGTTTTGACGACGGACTTAGCCGCACCGTCAACCGATGTGTCGTCGGTGAGCGTGACAGTGATCGTCGAGGTTCCCGTAACGTTAGTGGCAGGAGTGAAGTTCATCGTTGCTGCACCAGCCACAACGCTGCTAAACGTCGGAGCGGACGCAAAGAAGCCGGGAACGCTGCTGGTCGCCGAGAACGACAACGTTTGCGATTCACCGAAACCGGCACCAATGCCTGTCAGCGTGATTGAACCTGGCCCTGAATCCTCGGCGACAGAAACATTGCTGATATTGGCCAGCGTCGGATCATCATTGCTGGCGGCAACGTTGACCGTCACAGACCGCACCGGGCTGAGAGCGTCGTCCCCGTTTCCGAAGATACCGTCGAAGCCCGCGTCTTGAACTTGAATGTCGATCGTCGTCGATCCAACGGCATTCAACACCGGCGTGACATTGATCGAACCGGTTGGATTCGCATTTGTGTAGACGACCGCAGCGGTGACGAGCGACGTGTTGTTGCTCGTGGCGAGGACTCGCAGGTTCTGGAATTCCAGCGGGCCAGCCGTGATGCCGGTGAGGCTGATGACCCCAGCATTCGGTTGATCCTCGCTCATGTTCAACGGCGATGCGGGTTGAGTCAGCGTCGGCAGGTCATTGAACGGATTCACTGTGACGTTGAAGGTCT
>CAIJTL010000963.1 GCA_903823545.1 uncultured Planctomycetaceae bacterium | reverse complement strand
TGTTGACTTTCTTGATCAACCCCCAATGGCTGGCTCCAAACCATGAGCTCTTTTTGGGCGTCGTCTGCACCGAATTCGTTGTATGACACACCAATTCTCACAAGTCGCTCCTCTTCGCGAGGATAATCCTTCTGTCGTCCGGCACGACCATTGAAGTCGTGGGACCTTCGTCCGGAGTATTCACGAATCCCCCGACAGTCTGCGAGTGACAGGCTCGATTGAGTCCGATTGTGCATGCTCGGTCTTCGGCTCTTGCTTGTGCTGACCACCCACTTGCAGTGGCTGCATGCACTGGGCGGATTCGCCCATGCGGGGTCTGCTGTTGTGACGCGTTTACGCCAACTGTGCACTAATGTGGCAGGTAGCAGTAGGTGTCCTCGATTGATGTTGGGTGCCGTGTTGACAAAACACAACAGGTTTCCATTCGAGCGACCATCACCATGAAGACAAGCCACGATCCGGCCGCTGCTACCTCACTCTTTTCCAATGTACCAGCATCGTTCTCGTTGAAAGGAACCGTGCGAATTACTGATGCGGAGCAATTGCACGAGTCAGTGCAGATGCTTGCGAACAGCAGTGATGTAACGGTTGCCTGCGATGAGACAGATTTTGTGGACGCTTCAATTGTGCAAGTTTTACTAGCACTGAAGGAGTCCTTGCGGCAACACGGACACGTCTTGCGATTCAAGAACGTCCCAAGCTCGCTGGCTTCCTCTTGGCGATTGGCCGGGTTCGATTCGACCTTATCTCCACGACCATAAGGAACGAGACGTGAATTCATCGACGCAACAATACCGAATCGATGCGGAGTCACTCGAACATGAGAGTGTTCCAAAACTGCAAGCCGAAGTGTCGGCTTGCTTGCCGATATTTTCCGTACTTGCCAATCAGTTGGCCGAGAGCATGAAGCAGGTTGAGCAAGCCGTCGTGCAAATTGGCGACAGCTTCAAGGGGATCGCTGATCGTTCTCGTGAAAGTGTGACCCAAGCCGCGAGCTGCTTGGGTACGTCGGACACATCGAGCAACAACGGAAAAGTGGGTGGTCAAGCGCTCGTAACGATTACACGCCAAACGATGCAGCGTTTACTGGATCGGATTGAGCAGGCTCGGCAACTTTCGTTGACGACGGTTCAAAGTATTGAAGTCGTCGAACAGGGAATGCAGTCTGCCAGAAAGATGTTGCTCAAAGTCGATTCGATCGCAGCAGGCATCAAACTCCTTTCTCTGAACGCTCGGATCGAAGCAGCCCGCGCCGGAAAACATGGTGTGGCCTTCGGAGTAGTCGCGACCGAGACCGGGAAAGTGGCTGACGATGCTGCGGCAATGAGCCTTGCCATTCGAGACGTCATTCAAAATGTCAGCCGTGACGTACTTCAGATGACGACTGAGCTCCGTTCACGAGCCAACTCAGATCAGGAAGTCGCTCACACCAGTAAAGAAGAAACTGATCGAGCGTTGGATCTACTCACGGCCTCGCACGAACAGATGCGTCGTTCAGTGGAGTTTTCTGTGCGAAACAGCGAGGAAGTTGCACGGGATGTCGGTCGAGCAATTATGGGATTGCAGTTTCAGGATGCCGTGAGCCAACGAGTGGGCCATGTGGTCGCCGCACTACACGCCGTTGAGGAGGGACTCAATGAGTGTCTCGATGGTGCGGAAAGTCAATCGCCCGTCAGTGCCTTCTCGTCAGCTTGGTACGAGCGGCT
>CAIJTL010000962.1 GCA_903823545.1 uncultured Planctomycetaceae bacterium | reverse complement strand
TTTTACTGTCGAGTTCAAACAGCAAGCAGTTCAGTTGGTGATGAAGGAAGGACTGTCGGTGGCGGAAGCTGCTCGGCGTCTGGACGCGCGAGCAAGTGGTTGTGCCAGCGATCGCGCCAGAATCACTCGCTGGCGCGTCGTGCTAAAATACTTGTCGCGAACGGGGGCCCCCGATCCGCCTCAAATGAGGCGTTGCGGTTTAACATCTCATTCCTCGCCGCGCGAGGGATGCGTATTAAGGGGCCAATTAAGTTCGTCGTTCCGCCTTCAGGAGGTTTGAGCAGAGAGCAGCGTCGGAAGGCAGGACTACGAACGAATTCTGCCTCGCGCCCTGACAGAGCGGCAGGCCGCTTCCTCGATGAGAGGGCCATGAATATTCTCGGCTAGAGCTGTTACTATCGCCGTCCTTGAAAGAAGGGCCATGATGATACCACATCAAATGCGAGAAATCCTGGAGCAGTCGTTGGCGGATCGCAGGCTGTCTCGATCAGAGAAGTCCGTGTTGGGCCAACATTTGGACGAAGCGAAAGCGGATGCGGGGCAGTTGGCTCAGTTTCGTCGGCTGGCTTTCGACTTGGCTCGCGAGGCCATCGACGCCACGAATGGAACCATGATTGTCGAATGGCTCGAAGAGATTGCCAAAGTCCTTCAGCCATCGGTGGGCGATGAAAGACCAGACATCGCCGAGGCGTGGTTTAGCCCTCACGGAGAATGCCCGCAGCGGATTCGGACGCTGCTGGCTCAGGCAAAACAGACGGTCGAAATCTGCGTCTTCACGATCACTGACGATCGACTCACCTCTGCGGTGCTGGACGCTCACGGTCGAGGAGTCCGCGTCCGAATCATCACCGACAATGACAAGGCGGCCGACCTCGGATCAGATGCCGATCGCTTTCTTGAGGCAGGGATCGGCCTGCGAGTGGACCAGACCGCGTACCACATGCACCACAAGTTCGCGATCTTCGATCGAGCGATTCTGCTCAACGGCAGCTATAACTGGACTCGTGGTGCTGCCGACAACAACGAAGAGAATTTCATCGTCACCAACAACAAACGCTTGGTCGACATCTTCTCGAAAACGTTTGAGGACTTGTGGCAGCAACTTAGGCCTTGATCACATTCAGAGCAGCCATTCATGATTTTTTCCCCCCGATCGGTACGCTCGCGACTTCTTCTGTCGTTCACATTACTGGCGTTCCTGGTCGTCGCCTGGCCCGTTGGGTTGGCTTGCCTGGTGGCCTCGGCAAAAGGCTTGTCTGGCCATTGAGCGTCGCGACTGTCCAACCGCCAAAGCATGGATTCAACAGGCTGCTCGGTTGGAGCCCCAAAGCGCGCCGACAGAAAGGTTGTTTGGACGCATCGAACGTAAACTCGGAAGCCCTGAAGACGCTCTACGCCACCTTCGCACGTCCAAGCAATTAGGGGGTGCCCCGACCTCGTTCGCCGAGAAGAACTGCTGCTCCAAGCACAGTCTGGAGCAATCGACAACATCCTGAGTGACTTGGATCAACGCCTGATCGATCATTCGGAAGACGGGGCGGAAATCTGCGAAGCGTCCCCCGGTAAAGCCGGTGCTCAATGCACCAAGCCGCAAAACACTGAGCCGTTCGCTCAGGCATTGCGTTAAGGGATATTGGACGGCGAGCAGACCTTGGTTGTCGTCGGCAAACAGCGAGTCAATGGCGCGGAAATTGATTCGCTTCTGAATTACTTCGGCAACCAACAGTCGATCATTATTCGTTTAAGCAAATTGCCCGCAGAGTTCCGTTGGTCACACGGAGGTAATCGGCAGGAGCAATGAAAATTTGCAAGCCGCGCTGACCGGCAGAGATTGAGATGGTGTCAAAGAGTTCGATGGTTTCGTCGATGTAAACGGGGTATGCCTTTTTCGCACCGAGAACCGTGACGCCACCTCGGATGTAACCGGTGAGTGGTTGCACTTCCTTGAGAGTCACCGGCTCAATCTTTCGATCGCCCGTCAGCTTGGCGAGAGTCTTCAAATCCAACTGACAATTGCCGGGGACGACCGCGAAGCAAACTCCATGACGATCGCCACGGACGACGAGCGTCTTGAAAACCTGCTCCAGCGGCAGCCCGACCTTGCGAGCCACCGTCTCGGCAGAAAGGTCTTCGGGATCGACGTCGTAGGTGCGAAGTTCGTACTCGATTTTCATCGAGTCCAAGAGACGTGCGGCATTCGTTTTCATGGCGACATTACGCTTCTCGTTTTGAGGCCAACATCACTCTGCCGCCATTGAGACGCAGACGATTTCTTCGTCGTTGCGAGCGAAGACGTGTCGGTGAGCGAACGCGGGATGCGACCAAACGATTTGACGTCCGCCTGCGTTGCCAGTTGGCTTGAGTAAGTTTGCTCGGCTGATTTCTTCGTAGCCCTTTGGAGTCAGCTTGGCGATGATCAAGTCCCCGCGCTCATTCGCGATGAAGTAGCGATCGGCCTGCTGAATGAGAAACGCGTTTGCCCAACGAGCGTTGCGAGCCTTATTCGCTCC
>CAIJTL010000961.1 GCA_903823545.1 uncultured Planctomycetaceae bacterium | reverse complement strand
TCATGCAATGGCTCAACCAGTTCACGTTCGTCATGAAATCCAGCATCACCGCGTTGCGAGAAAAGATCGACGACCCGGAGCGGATGCTGCAACAGCTCATCATAGATATGGAGGAGGAACAAGAATCCGTCCGTCACAGCGTGGCCGAAGCGATCGCGGATGAAATTCAACTCGGCAAGCAAGTCGATCGCGAGCGAGAGATTGCGAAGGAATGGTTTGATCGAGCGACGAAGGCGCTCAAACGGGGTGATGAGACAACTTCGAAGGCCGCACTCGAACAGAAGATGCTCGCCGAAAAACGGGCAGACGACCTGAATGTGCAATACGAAAAGCAGAAGACGCAGACTCGCAAGTTGCAAGATTCGGTGCGCGATCTGGAAGACAAGCTCCGTCAGGCCAGACAAAAACGGACGCTGCTGCTGGCACGACTGGCTCGATCAAAGTCATCTCAGCGAATCAACGCAGCACTCGATCACGCGAGCAGTTCTTCCGCGTTCGCACACTTCAATCGCCTCGAACAGCGAGTCGATCGCGCGGAAGCACTCGAAGCGGCCTACGACCGCATGGAAGGTCGCGATCCGGATGCCGACGAACTCGAACGCCAATTCGACGAGGCCGAACGCCGAGAGAACGTGGCGTCGGAATTTGAACGACTGAAGCAACAACTCGCCGAGGCGAAGTGAGTAAAACCTGGAGTGCTGCGGCTCGACGCTGCCCTTAGACAATTGGAATGACGGCGTGGAACTTCCGAAAACCGTTCCTCAGTCAGCTCAATCTTCTTCACGAGCGTTTCCCAGTTTGAGCGTCGTCATTGCATAGGAATTGAGGGCTGCGTTGGACCGCAGCACTCCAGGTTGAGGAGGTCGTCATGTTGTTATCGGCATTACTCGACTGCATCCGATCGTGGTGGCGAGTCGATCGCATTCGTGCGTCACCGATCGAAGGTCGATTGTTGCGATTGCATCCCCCTTGCTTCGTCGTCATCGGCGGGAACTCGTTTGAGATCGCTCACCGAATCGTTGGCCACGATGCGACAGGACCGTTCGTGGACTACAACGTCATCGGGAAAGAGGGGCCATGTCATTTACTGGTTCAACTCATCGTTGAAACATCGCAAACAGCCATCCGCTGGATCGGCCCGGATGGCAAACGGTCACTTGAACCCGCTGAGGTCTCTGTTTTTGAACCTTTGCGATAGGAAGACCCAATGAAACAACAACTTTATTTCTTCAGGACCTTACTCCCTGGCGTCTACGCCCTGGCGTTCATCGCGGCAATGATCTTCATGTTTGCGACGGCCCACCAAACTGCATTCTGCGGCCTGTACGCGATCTTGATCACTTCACCTTTGAGTATGCTCATCATCTCCACGGGATTCATCCCGGCATCGCCAACCGCCTTCGGATTTCCGTTGCTAGTGCTGCTCGTACTCTGCCTTTCCGCCGTTCTTAACGGGACGGCACTGTACTTCATCGGTACTTTGTTGGATCGGCTCTGTTTCAGTGACCGTGAAACACCGAATGATCCGAAGGCCGAAGCCCCAAACGCGTAACCGCCATCGCTCCTCGCTTGTGAAGATTCCGTGGAGCACGTTGTCAACGTGCTTGAAACAAACGGAATTGGAACGTTGGAAACGGGCTCCACGAAATCGCTTCACCCGAAGTGATGACGACTACGTAGAAAGCCTAGACTGCGAATAGACTCTGCTCATGTTTAACGATCTACAACTTTTCGGACTCGGCGCCGCAGCGGTCATCGACACGGTCTTGCTGATGGCATTGATCGAGCGACCGAATCGGCGGCATGTGGCGATTTGGATGATCTCATTGACCGCCGCTGCATGGCTGTGGCATTCAGGGAACTTCGTCCACATTTTGTTGTTGGAAGCGACACATTCTTGGCCCTTGCGAGTGAACGCACTCTCGATGTCAGCCATGACCATTGGGTTGCTCATGATGCCCAGTTCGATGCTCCATGGAGCCATTCGCTTGTGGCACACGGGCGTCGATGCGAAGCCGCCTGCGAATGCTCGATATGGATTGTGTTATCTCCCTGTGTTGGCACTTGGCCCGATCGTGCAGGCATTGTTTGCAAAGCCGAATGGTGATTACCTGACACTCGTCACACCGTTTGCGACGCCGTTTGTCGTTTGGTTATGCGTGACGAACCTCATCGCGGCGACGACGTTTTGGACGCTGCGAAAGCGAGTCACATTGCCACAAGCAGCGTCCTTCTTTCGAGGCATGGCCGCCCTACTCTGTGCGTTGAGTCTGTTCGTGCTGTTCGTCATGTACTTCGCGATTCCACTTTGGCCCGAGCAAACCGATGCGTGGAAATTCATCGCGAGCCTTTCGCCACTGCTGCCCGCGTTGTTGTTCGCATATCACGTCGTGCGATTTGGCTTCGTTCCCCTCGTTTTGGAACGGACGTTGGTTTACGGAGCGGTCTTAGCGGCCACCTTTTTGTTTCATCATCTAGCGTTAGCTGAAGTGACCAATCGCCTTTCGGATCAATTGCGCGTCGACTTCGCCATCGTCGAAGCGGTCGCGGCGGCGGCAGTGATCTTGAGCTATCAACCACTGCGTCAACGAGTCGCTGAAGCGTTGCGTTATCTGCTTGGCTCACGAGTCGCCGGAGTTCGTGAGCAGACGCGACAACTCGCAGCACGCATGTCCGAAGGAATCGACCAACCTGTCGACAACTGGCTGACGTCAATCATCGACGAAGTGCGAACACTGTTCGGCGTCGACCATGCCGGTTGTTGGCTGTTTGGGAATACCGATCGGACGGATGCCGAACGAATCATCGGGACCGCGATGTCTGGTCGATCGCTCAACATCGAACAAGTGGTCGCGATGCAAAGCCTCGTCGCCGAATCAGGACAGCGAGTGCTGACTCGCTTTGTCGCAAGCGATCCAGCAGCTCAGGGTCTACTCAGTGCGACGGGAACTTCGGCGGCGATCACGTTCGACCATCGCGACTTGCGAGGTTTGCTAGTGCTCGGCCGAAAGTCGTTCAATCAAGAATTGGACGATGAGAACCTCAGTTCGCTCGCTCTACTCACCCAGCAATTGGCGGTCACATTGCGAAACGCTCGCTTACAACAAGATCGCCTTACTGCCGAACGACGAGCGTTACGGCAGGAGAAGCTTTCAACACTCGGTTTGTTGGCCAGTTCCATCGCACATGAAATCAAAAACCCACTCTCATCGATCCGCACGATCTCGACTGTGATGGCCGAAGACCTCGGTGCCGATAGCCCGCATGTCGAAGATCTGCGGCTGATCATTAGCGAGATCGATCGCCTTGCGGCTTCAACTCGACAACTTCTCGAATTCGCACGCCCAGCGCCAGCAGCAATCGATTCGTGCGTGCCACGCGATTTGCTCGAACGAACGCTGCGAATTCTGCGACATCTCGCCCAGCAAAAGGGAGTGCGATTAGAAACCAATTTCGACGACAACCACGCAGCGATCCGTGCCGACCCAGAAAGTCTGGGAGAAATCTTATTCAACTTGCTGTCGAACTCGATCGACGCAGCCGGGACCGATGGAGTTGTCAGTGTCTCCTGCCGTCACGAGTCAACAACCATCGTGATCCTGATCCGCGACAATGGCGAAGGATTGCCGCCCGAAGTTCAAGATCACCTCTTCGAGCCGTTCGTCACCACGAAGCTCGACGGCACCGGCCTCGGCTTGTACATCGTCGGTCGTCGCATTCGCGAACTTGGAGCAGAGATTCGTTGCGAATCAACGCCTGGCGCAGGAACATCGTTTGAAGTGCGGCTCCCCTTGGAGTGCTCCGGCCTGACGGAGCCCTGAGACAACTGGAATGACGATGCTGTTGGAATGACGATGCTGTTTTCCGAAAACCGTTCGTCATTCAACCTAATCTTCGTCACGGCGGTTTCCCTCGTTTGAACGTCATCATTGCATAGGAATTGAGGGCTGCGTCGAGCCGCAGCACTCCAGGATTCGATCATGTCCCTTCGCGTACTCATCGCCGATGACGAACAAGCCGCTCGGCACGGGATGCTCCGAGCGTTGAAAGCGAGCGGCTGTGAATTACTCGAAGCAACTGATGGCGATACTGCGTTGTTGGCGATTCGAGACCAATTGCCGGACCTCGTCTTCTTGGATCTCAACATGCCTGTTCGCGACGGGCTGTCGGTACTGCGAGAGTTATCGACCATCGCTCCATCGAACCGCCCCTCGTGCGAGATCATTGTCGTCACCGCCAACGAACATGTCGGTACAGCGGTTGAATGCATGAGGCTCGGAGCGGCTGACTATTTGATGAAACCATACGAAGTCGAACAGCTTCGAGCGATCGTCCGCCGTGCCACCGAACGACTTGCACTCCGTAATCGCGTCACGGCGTTGCAGGAACAACTCGATCAACAGCAAGCATTCGGAGCACTCGTCGGCATCAGTCGCCCGATGAGGGAGTTGTTCAGCCAGATCACTCGCGCAGCGAAAGCGCCGCTTCCTGTTTTGATACGAGGTGAAACCGGAACCGGCAAAGAACTCATCGCACGCGAATTGCACCGCATGAGTGATCGAGCATCCGGCCCGTTCATCGCCGTCAACACCGCTGCGATCGCCGAATCGCTCACCGAAAGCGAACTCTTCGGTCACGTGAAAGGAGCCTTCACCGGAGCCGACACCGATCGCCTCGGTTGCTTTCGCCAAGCGGACGGCGGCACGCTGTTTCTCGACGAGATTGGCGACATGCCAACTGCCGCCCAAACCAAGATCCTGCGAGCGATCCAAGAACGAGTGATTCAACCAGTCGGCTCGAACAAGTCGATTTCAATCGACGTCCGCATCATCAGCGCCACTCACCAAGACCTCGAAGCGGCAATCCCCGAAGGTCGCTTTCGCCAAGACCTCTACTTCCGCGTCCGTGGAATTGAACTCCGTGTCCCGCCGCTGCGAACACGCCGGGAAGATGTCTTGTTGCTCGCGAACTATTTTCTCGAACGAACCTTCAGCAGTGACCTCATCCCAACGATCACCGCCGGCGTCATCGACACGCTGCTGGCTCACTCCTGGCCTGGCAATGTCCGCGAACTCGAGCAAGTCATCATCGCCGCCGCATCCATGTGCCAGGCCAACCAAATCCAAATCACTGACCTACCGCTCCCCCAACAAAATCGCGATGCACTCACAACCGCATCTCCATTCGAGCACCTTCACGGCCTGCCCCTCACGGAAGCCAAGACATTGCTCGTGGAACAATTCGAACGTGCCGCCATCGAATCCGCCCTCACCGACAACAACAGCAACATCTCCGCCGCCGCCAGACAACTCGGCCTGCATCGCCAGAGCTTGCAACAAAAGATGACGCAGTTAGGAATTGAGCGTTCGACATAAAGTTGCTGATATGACAAAGGCAATCGACAACGTCATGAAAAACTGATGGCACAATTCGCAGCAGACTCGTCCTGATACGTCAAAACAATTGCCTCTGCTTCAATCGTGTTTGCGATTGAAGCTGTGCTGGCGACACCGGCAGCGGTGGGAGATTGGGGACTAGCTCAGACAGGCGGTGGTGAAAACGTTGAGCGAACTCCACGGCAAAGAAATCGTTGGGGGCGTGAGTAAATACAAACGGTGAGAGGCCCGCATGAAGCCAGTCGGCCACGATTGGAGCCCAATCGTCGATCCAAAATTGAATTGCATCCAAGTTGTCACGACCAATGAAGCGCAGAAGAGGATGCCGCCCTGTCACCGTTCGCCGTAGTGGCGATCGTGGCTTGCGGCGCTGGGATTCTTTTTCAGCCTCTGTCGTTGGTCGTTCGGAAAACAACGCTCGACTGTCAAAGAGAACTCGGTCGATCTGAACTCGCTTCAGGAGTTCGTCGAGTGCGTGTTCGATGGGTCCGTTGTCAAAGTAATCGCGATGACGAACCTCAACAGCAAACGGCAGTTCGCTCGGCAGTGATTCGAGATAACTAGCGAGCGCATCAAATTGACGTCGATCGAACGACGGACCAAGTTGCAGAAACGTTGGGCCAAGTCGTTTCGATTCGTGCAGGATCATCAACAAATCGAGAAACGTGGTCGTCTCTGCTTCCGCACCAACAAGCTGCATTTCATGGCTGATCGCCCGCGGGAACTTCAGCGAGAAACGAAAACCGTCAGAAGTCTCGTTGGCCCAACGTCGAACCGTGTCTCGGCCCGGAAGTGCATAGAAGGTGCTATTTCCCTCAACCGTGTTAAAGACACTGCTGTACTGCCTCAAGTAATCACGAGTCTTCGCATCCGGCGTGAAGAACGAACCAACCCACTCACCGCAGGCCCAAACCGGACATCCCAAATACAGTTTGGGCTCGCCGGTTCGTTGCGAGCCTAGAGCGGAGTCACGATTCACGACCACCAACGACATGACGAGGCTTTCACCTTCTGAAGGATCAAGAACCTTCAGGCACAAGTGCCACGGCTCGGCACCAACCGGCACTGGCGGCTTTGATCTTTACGGGGAGGCAGGAAACGTAGAAGCCGTGTGGCGGGAGCTGATCGAGGTTCGCCAGTTTTTCGATTTGGCAGTACTCGCTAGTG
>CAIJTL010000960.1 GCA_903823545.1 uncultured Planctomycetaceae bacterium | reverse complement strand
TGGAGTCAGTTCCTCAGTTGATTCAGCGAAAAAACGGACTACTGAAGCCCCGGCCCTCGCCGCCGCCCCGCTTGCCAAGAAGAGTGTGTCGCAAATCCGATTCGCTCCGCCGCTTTCGATTCCGGTACGAGGCTGGAGGCGAGAAGCACCGTCGCACCACGCCGCTGTCGAAACATTGCGTCCTCTTGTGGATTTATTACAGCCGAAAGTTTCAGCCGCGCGTGAGCGAGGGACTTTGATTCACAAATGGTTTGAGCAAATCGAGTGGCTCAATGAGAACCGCCCGTCCGCAGAAAAAATGCTTGTCGCAGCGAATGAGTTACAGCTCATGACACTCAGCCCGAGGTCGGTCCTCCCAGATTTTTTCAAAATGCTAGAGAAGCCAGAAATCGAAGCGGTGCTGCGTCGAGATCTCGCTTCACAACAACATCCATTGGGTTGTGAGCCGCGCGTCTTGCGAGAATACCCGTTTGCTTGCTGCTTAGATCAAGCATTGATTTCCGGAGTCATCGACCGTTTAGTCCTTTGGTCCGACGCCGATCAAATTGTTGCGGCCGATCTGCTCGACTTTAAGACTGATGCAGTTAGTGGGAACGGTGAATTGTGGGAGGCTCGCATTGCTGAGTACCGTTTGCAAATCGAAACCTATCGTCGCGCAGTCTCGCACTTATTTGGGCTCGCTCCCGATCGCATTTCCGCACGCTTGGTCTTCTTGCAGCCGGGCATCGTTGTTTCCGCTTGACTTTGTTTTGTTGGCGGGGCACTCTGACACCAAAGTCTGGTAGAGCCGAATCACGAAACGATGTCGGAGTTGAGACATGAGTCGTTTGAACTGGTTGCCTTTTGCCGTTGTTTTCGCCGGAGCCGTGTTTCATTCTGGATCGTTGATCGCACAGCAGACTGACGAGTCCAAAGTGAAGGAAGAAAAAGTCCGGAAGACAGTCTTGACTCGCTTCGACGAAAACCGCAACGACAAGTTGGATAGTGGAGAGGCGAAACAAGCTCGTGGTCGACTGCGAAATCTTTTTGAAGATAAGTCTTCACGCGAGATCAACATCATGACGTGGCGCGATGATGTTCATGATTTGCTGCGGCACTTCGACCAAGACAGCGATAACCGGCTCACTCCAGAAGAACGAGACGCGGGAGTTCGCATGCTCGAGCGAATCATTCCGAAAGTCGAAACTGAGAAGTCTGATGAAGGGTGGGCCGCAGCGAAGATCTCGGGTTCGTCGAAGAGCAAATCGGGAGGTCTCGATTTCGCAGAATTTCAACGAAATCAACGAGTCCGTGGTTCAGGACGCGGGGGCGTCTATCGCATCGGGACCGTGAATGGTTCGGGTAATGGGATGGGTTACACGGTTGGTCAATACGGCATGCCCTTCACCGGCTTCGGTCATACATTTGCCGGTGTTGGAAGTACTGGGAACATATCAACCGGCAACATGCATGGTAGCTCGATTGGAACTTCGTCGATGTCAGCGAACAGTTCGACCAATTCATCGAAATCGGCATCGGACCAGCCTTCTGGGCAAGCAGGTGGAGTTGGTGGTAGTGCGTCGCCAAATTCCACGAATAATGGACTACCACAGTCTCTCGCTTTTTCGCCAATGGGTCTTGGGCCGTTGACCGATTCGATGCCACGTGGCGCTACTCCTAGTGGAGGTGCTAGCTTTGGTATGTATCCGGGAATGGGGGCAGGAGCCGTGCCAGGTGGAGTCCAACGCCCAGGCTCAGCGATGCCTGATCCCTTGGCTGGATCGAGTATTGGTCCAACTCGTCCGACCGGCAGCGGGTTGACTGGCCCGGTTCAGACACCGCCAGTTCCCAGACCGAACTTCTAACGATCCGTCGTGTGATTCGATTCTGTGATATG
>CAIJTL010000959.1 GCA_903823545.1 uncultured Planctomycetaceae bacterium | reverse complement strand
CTCTTTGATTTCAAGTTCATCGGCAGATGCTGGCGTCAGCAGCAAAGTGACGGCGCCAAATACGAACCCCGCCACGATCGCCTGAACCATTCCATCAGTGGCTTGATCGAGTCCGTTGCGTGAGCATGGGATTACGCTGACCATCTCTCGGTTGCGCGTCGGGCGAGTGTGTTTCAAACCCATGTCAATGTTCCGCCTTGAGTGCCTGCGTTTCTTGACCACTGACGATCACGTTCTTCAATCGCGAATTGCTACCGGTTTGGCCATTTCACCATTGTCTCGCTGCTTTTCGTCCGGCTCAGCGTTTTCAGCGTCCTCATCATCGCTGAGCCAATCAATCGGGTCGCTTTCCCATTCAACGGAGTCGCGGCTGTATTGACGCGTTTTCCAAACTTCACGTTGGTCATCTTTCAGAATCGCCAGAACCTTTCCGTCCGGCAGTGCAGGCATGAAGTTGGCATCGGGCATCAACGCCGACATTGATTGAGCCCATTCGTCTTTCCATTCGGAGTCAATCAGCTTCGTGAATTGTTCGCGTTGATCGGGCATCAGTAACAGATCGGCGTCAAGCCGCGCGACGAGATTCAGGATCGTGACTCGCTTTCGATGAGCGTTTCTCGCAGCAAGTTCCGTTTCGTAGGACTTCATTTGATCGAAACCAATTTGCGACCGCACGAAATCGACAAAAAACCTCTGAATGACAAGTGGTAGTGATTCCGTTCCGCCGCTATCGCTGTCGGTGATGTTCTCAGCGACTTCAGCCATCGCTGACTGACGAGCTTTCAGAAAATGCTTTCGACAAACAGACTTCAATTCGAACTGGCTGCAATCGCGAATCGCTTCAAATTGTTCATCCGACAAATTGCCCGTTTTCTTCAGGAACAACAATTGCGATTTGATTCTGGGTTGATATTCCTCAAACGTCGCCTCGATCATTTCGTCGAGTTCATTGAGATCGTCTTCGGTGAATTCCATCGGTTCTTCAACGATGAGTATGCCATCCGAAAGCGACCAAAACATCCAGCCCAGCACGTCCAAGAATTGATTTCCGACTTCAAACTGCTCAGCAGTTAACGGAGCCGCGAATTCTGGCACAGGTCCATTTGGGCGTGCATCTGGAACTTCGTCTTGAGAGCGTCCATCAGCCAACACGCCGAACGCCATCGCAAAAACAATCGCGATCGTACGGCCGCCGAACATGTTGGAACTCCCTTATTAAAAGCATAGTCAGACAACGCGTTTCGAGCGTCCAAGCTCGCACCAACTCCCCTACTTCGCACCGCTCTTTTCCAATCGATTGAAGTACTCATCCAAGCCGTTGCGAAATTCTTCGGGAAGTTTCGGGCCGGAGTCGCCCGTCGCTTGTGAAACGCCATGATCTTCTCGGACCTCTTTGTCGTTGAGCCCCGATCCGATCAACGTCAGTGCCGAGTCGTTGGTTGTTCCACCGCCACCGCCACCGGGATTCGCTCCACCGCCGCCGCCCGATTTGGGTTTGATCCGCTTCGATTGCAGTAGCAATTCGATCGCTTCGGTTTCCGCTGCAATCGCAGGCGAGCCGGTGTCCGGTTTCTTCAAGAGGACCATCGCGTCGTGCATGACTTCGGCCACCTTCATCAGCAGACCGATCTCTTTGCCGAACTCCGTTTCGCCGTCCGGCAACGCGCGAATGCGATCGACAACGTTTTCGACTCGCTCACCGAGCTTCTGCTGAGTCTCTGCCAGTTGATTCGATAACTTCTCATGCTCCGCCGCTTCGATAGCCGGTCGAGCTTGTTCCGCAACTCGCGTTTCTTCACGCAGGTTGACTTCCCCTTCGAGGATTTGCAGCACTTCCAACACGATCGACGGCGGAAGACTCCCCTTGGATTTGCAGCCGGGACACTGACCTTTGCAACCTGCTTCGACGAGGTCTTCGGCCCAGCGGTCGAGGTTGTCCGACCAGAACTCAGCTTGAGCGATCGACAGTCCGTTTTCCTTCTTCAGATCATCGCCCAATTGCCGCAGCGCCCCGATGACATCGTCCTTCCGCATTTCGTCCAGTACCGTCTTGAACTGCGCAAATCGGCGACGTTCAAAGTACGACTGCAAGTCATCCATGATGTTCGAGACGTCGTTGCTGCTCTTGTTCTCCTGAGTCGACAGCTCGGTGAAGAGTTTCGCTTGCGGCTCCTTCACGACGACCGATTGACCAAACGCATCGCTGATTTGATCGCTGAGTCGTCCCGCGATCTTGTATTGGGTTCGCGAAGCGGCCTTCAGGCGTTTGACCAACGTGCTTCCTTCAAGGTTTGCCAACACGCGATTCAACTCGTCGGAAATCTTCTCGAACTCGGTCAACAAGTCTTGTTGCTCTTTGACCGCTTCGTCCACCTTCTCATCGGCAGGCGGCGGAGGATCGGACTTCTTCGCACTGCCATTGCCCATCAATGTGGTCACCTGCAGACCCAAGCTGGGAGTCTTCGGCTTGCTCTTGTTGGGAGGCTGATCATCACCTTTCTTGTTGGCCGGTTGCTGTGATGATTCGACATCGGCAACCGTTGGAACTGCAGACGGTTTCTTCTTCTCGCCCTCTTGAGAGGCACTCTGAGTTCCAGAGTTCGCAGCGCGGACTTGTCCGGCCATCGGTGCTTTGTTGCTTGGCGAATTCGCGGCGACTTGCTGCGGTGCTTGAGCGGCTTGCTTCAACAAGTCCGCCACGGACGGCATTCGATTGCCAGAGATGTCCTTGAGGATCTGCAACATCTCGGCCCACTTTTCCAAATGGCCGACGCCGATCTCCGGGTTACGCATTGCTTGCTTGACCAAGTCCTCGCCGTTGACGACGAGATTCGAAAGCCGCCGCCCGTTCGCTCGCTCGGCGGTTGCTTGTGTGTCGATCCGTTTGCGAGCATCCGGCTGATCGAGGTGCTCCGGCGAGAGGTCGCGCAGTTGCTTGTTCGTCTCGTGCAACTGCATCTCGCGGTCGCGAACTTCCAGCGACTGCCGATGCCACTTGCTGAGCATTTCGGTCACCCAGATCGCGTGCTGTTCGGCGTTGAGCACATACAACATGTATGTCGGCGAATAAACCCGTTCGCGACCCGGAAGATAATCCTCAACGAACAGCCGCACGTTGATCGGCTGCGGTTCGATCCCCAGCGATTGCGCCGAGAACGTCCCGGCCAGATCGAGAACTTCTTTCTCGTGTCCGCCTGCGGAAAGGATGCGTTCTCCCTTCGCCGGGTTTTTGAAGTTCGTCGTGTCGATCCCCTGCCAAACCATGCCTACTTGTTTGACTCCGAAATCATCCTGAGCCTTCACCTTGAAGTTGAGCACCTCGGAGTCGAGCACCACCTTTTGACGCGGCATCTCTTCACAGGAGATCGACGGTGCTTCGTCTTCGCGACCGTTGATCGACAACGTAAATGGCTCTTTCCCTGCGAGCCCAAATTGATCCTGCCATTGAAACTCCACCTTGCGTGACTCATCAACCTTGATCGCCGGACTCGTGACCTTCGCACCGATCGGCGTTTGTGACTGCCCGTCGACTTGAGCCGCTGACAAATCACGGCTCGCACTAGCAACAAACGTCGCGCGACTTCCCTTCACCAGCGAGATCGTCCCGCCGCGAACATCTTTCTCTAACGCTTTCGTGCGACCCAGATACTCCGGCAAGTCGATGTGAGCGGCGACCGAATTCAACTCCGGCCGCAATGTCGGCTCGACTCGCACCTGCTGTTTGAGATCACCAATCGAAACGCTGAGCTGGCCAACATCAATCTGCGCGGGCAATTCAAAGTCATAACGTCGCTCGTTCAATCGTGCGGACACCGGCTGCTGACCGCCGAGTTGCACTTCGCCTTGAGCGGGTCGCCACTCGGTCTTCTCCGCCAACTTGATTGCCACGTTAAACGACTCACCGTGAGCAATCACAAGTTTGTCCGGCAGCGGTTCGATCGCCGCGAAGGTGTATCGCGGCGTGTTTTTCCACGGCATCAAGAAACGAGCCCAAGCATTCGTCGCCGCGGCCGGGAACATCCCCAACAAGACCACCGCGATCGTCAACGCAACCCCCGCGAACGCCGCTCGACTACGATGCTTCGGATTCGGGACCGAGTCACTGAAGTCACGTTTCGTCGCCACTTCGGCCACTTGTTTGACAGCCGCTTCGCACAATGTTCGCGAGCGAGCTTGTTCCGTTTCGCTGTGAACCAATTCGATGATCCCCAGCAATTGATCACCCACGCTGGGATGCTTGCGGCTCAACAACCGAGCCAATTGCTCCAACCGCCGATGTCCCCACACCCAACGATGCAGCGTCAGCGGCACCAACGCGCAGCCGATCATCGCCGCCACAAAGATTCCCAAACGCATCCCGGCGGGAGTGTCGAGCAGTCGGTCCAACACAAACGTGGCCAAAAACGCGACAAAGAGCCCAAAGGCTGCTCCGCAGACCGCCTCAATCGTCTTGATCTTCCAGACCCGCGCCCGGAATGCGTGCAGTTGCGCCTGCAACGACTCAGGCAGTTCCAACTGATGATGAGCAAGACTCATGGTTCACCCCTCCGTTTGGATGTGAGAAAGAGCGTTTGTGATTTCAGGGATTGCATCGCGGTCGTAGATCTTAACTTTACCGCGACAGCCTTCGGCAATCAGAGTTGGCGGGACGAACTCGTTCGCGTCTGTGTTGTTATAAATCCAAATCGAGTCTGCATGGGCAACAAACCAAGGGATCAATTCAATCGAACGTTTCCATCGAATGGCAACCCTATCCTTAGGAACGTCGTGGCCACCGCGAAGGACTCGCGATGCAATCCGCGAATAGAGAATCTCCGGCGAACGAATTCCGACGTAGATCAAACCCACGAATCCACGACCAATGCGTACATCTTCGACGACCTGCTTGTATTTGTCAGTGCTGAGCACTGTCTCTACACAAACTTTATGGCCAAGTTGAAGTTGATGCGGCAACTCGGCTTCGACTTCCGTAGCCGCACTGATGAATGCGGCTTCCAAAATGGAACTCGGTACATCCTCGAAACCGCGATATCCGAGCTTCCGAAGTTTGTCCAAAGTGCGATCGTCTGCATTCAGCATGAGAGCGTTGGAAAGCAGGTTGGCCAACGCGCCCCGATTCACGAGCGTGGTTTTGCCCGCACCGTTCGGACCAGCGACAATCCAAAGCTCCGCAGCCTGCATCATGGTTTGGGCAACACTTCGTTGTTCTTCTTGATGGTTTCCGCTGCTTCACGATCGGCTTGAATGGCCCGTCGTTTTGCCTGATGGAAAGTCTCAGTCAATGCCGCAGTAAATTCTGGAGAGCTATAACGGGCGATCTTCTCGTCACGAGTTTCCAGCACCCCTTGCGGAGCAGCTTCGATCGGTAAGGTCACCGACATGTTTTAGCACCTCCAACGATTTGCGAATCAAGCCAAAGTTTCTGCAGCTTTGTGGCCGGGATCATATCAGTCCGACAACCTTCC
This sequence comes from uncultured Planctomycetaceae bacterium, assembly GCA_903823545.1. Lineage (GTDB taxonomy): Bacteria > Planctomycetota > Planctomycetia > Planctomycetales > Planctomycetaceae > SXKJ01. The sequence continues at coordinate 3,360 of CAIJTL010000959.1, read as the reverse complement.
GCCCTACCCAAAAAACACCCAACAACAAAACTAAAACTCCGGCAAACACCGGGTGACTCCACAACTGGACGCGGCGAACCGACGGGACCGGTTCCGGCAAATTGGCCAGCGACTGCACGATGTCGTTCAGCTTGCTCGGTTCAATCACCTTCCCGCGCGTCACGCGAGCGATCTCTTCCAACACTTCGGGGCGAGCCGGCCGGCCGATTCGCTCGGCGGCGACCCCTTGCACGAAGAACGATGTTTCGAGCGACGCGTTCGTCTGTTTGCACATCAGAGTCACTTCGTGCTTGCCCGGTTCTTCGGCGGTGAAGCGGCTGTTGAAGACGCCCCATTCGTCTCCCGCTGACGTGAATCGAACCGTCTCCGCTTTGCCCGAGGGAGCGACGATGCGAGCGGTGACTTCCCCCTTCGTCAGCGGCTCACCGCTCTTTTCCATCACGTTGGCGTGCAACGCGAGAGTCTGCCGCATCTGCGGTTGATCGGGAGAGTAATACAGCCGCATCGTTTCCCCCTTGGCCATGTTTCGTTGATAAGCCATCCAACGGACGACTTGGCCCCAGAACCGATAGTGGTATTTGTCTTCGACTCCCTTCCGCCAACGCCACGCTCCGTCGGTCCCCATGAACAAGACCTTGCCCGCTCCAAACGTCCGCGTCACCAACAGCGGCAGCCGACCATGTTCGTTGGTCATGTCTTTGTGAACGGCCAAGACCTCCGTCCCCGCTTTCGCTCGCACGACCGGGGCGTACCACTGGAAGCCGGGAAGATCTTCCCAGACTTCCATGTTGTCATCTTGAGTGTCCGCCAGTTTGGTCAACAGGCTGCGGCGACCGAGTTCCGTCAGTTCAAAATGTCCCGGCGTGCGTGCGCCCCATCCTCCCGGCTGCGCTTCATCCATCAACACCGGGCAAAGATCGCCGAGTTCCGTATCCAGCAACGAGAACTGACGCCCCTGCAATCCCGGCATGAAAACCAGCCCGCTCGCCTGATGTTCGACGATCCCTTTGAGCAACCGGCATTGCTCCGGCGTGAGCTGACCGTCATCAATGCCAACATCCCCCAAGAAGACGACGTCATACTTCGACAGCTCATCCAGCCCACCGGGGAACTGCTTGATGTAGTCTTTGTTGCCGCCGCCGACTTTGCTCAGCCCCGGATGAAACAGCAAACAGGAGACCTCGACGCCGGGATCGCGCGACAGCGCGTTGCGGAGATATCGATACTCCCAGCGCGGATACGACTCGACCACCAGCACCTTCAGCTTCTCTTCGCGAATCGAAATCGGGGCCTTCATGTGATTGTTGTCGACCAGCGTTTCATCGCTGTGCTTCGGCACGTCGAGCGACAGCGTGAAATCGCCGATCGTCTTCGGCTTCCACGCGATCCACTCGCTGGTCCGTCCCATCGCGGCGATGCGGACCTCCTTCGAGACCTCTTCACCGTCGGAAGTTTTCAACACGACCGTCGTCGTATACTCGCGCGGCAGCGAGCTATCGACCGTGAATGGAATTCGCACCGACTTACCCGCGATGCCAAACGTCGGCGCGTCGAGGCTCAAGAGTTCAATATCCGGCAACCGATTCGGACTCCCGACCGGCACTGTAAAGACGGGAATCCCTTTGAGTCGCAACCGCGACGCGGCCTGCACCGGCGGCTGTCCTTCGTTCCAGTCGCCATCAGAAATCAGAACGATCCCCAATAAGTTCTTGAACTTCTCCGGAGCCTGAGCCAGCGGGTCATGCAAATCAGTCCCGCGTCCCGGTTGGGGCGAAGCGATCGGCTGAATGACCACGTTCATCCGTTCGTGCAACCGATTCCACGCCGGCTCTTCGGTCAGCCCCTTAATCGCCTCTTTCCGAGTGATCGGAGTCGTCCCCGTTTGTCCGGCTGGCACAACGTCTCGTGTCTCCATGCTGGTCGAGTCATCCCACAACACGGCGATTGACGGTTTCTCATTAGGCCGAAATTCTTCAACCCATTCCGGCTGATTGAACATCAAGGCCGCCAAGACCACGATCGTCAGCCGCAATGCTTCCAGCATTCCAAACGAACGTCGATACCCGCTGCGCTGCCAAGCGACAAAACAAAATCCCGCCGCGACTAGCACGACCAAGACCGACACAATCGCCGATCCGGGGGTCCATAAAAACGTGAGTGTTCGAGTCGCGTTCATGCTGGGACTCCGGTGGGCGTTGTCGCAGTCGGAGCAAGTTTTGGCAGACAGAGTGCCGCTTCAACAATCAACGCCACCATCATGCAGGCGAGGAATAGTCGCCAGATTTCTTGAATCAGCGAGGCGATGTTGCCTGCTTGGTCATCGACGCGGGCGAAATCGAGTCCTTTGAACAACTCGGCGTCGCGGCCATTCGGCAAGACGGGGGAGTGATCCTCGGCCAGAGAACGATTCACCGCGAACAATTTCTCGCCCGTACTGTAGACACCCGCATGAAACGCGAAGTCCGTCGAAAGCGAATCGTTTGATCCTGCGAGCTTCTGCCAGGTTGCCGGATTCTCGCCCGCGAACCCCGACGGATCGCCAGCAACGACTTGCCGAGTATTGCCCAACACCGCAGAACCGGAAGCAAGCGCCCGCTGAATCATCACATACAACACGACGCCGTTCGTCGCCAACGACGAGTCCCCCAGAGCCGGAGTCGTCGAACAGAAATAAACGCCGCCGCGATTGCTCGTCACGCGGGCCAACAGCGGAGCGCCTCCCTTCAACGAAGCCAGCGGCGTTTGCTCACCCGTGATGCCGCAGAAGTTACGAATCTCCAATTGCCCGACCGGCAGCGCAGCACCACTTTGTGTGTGAGCCAACAGGTCTTGATCACCTCGCCAAGTTTCGACCGGGATGCCGTCTGGAGATTCGGTCCATGTCTGCCACTTCACTCCCGCAAACTCATCACTGCTCGGCGACTTCGGCGGGAAGAAGATGACTTGACCGCCTCGATCCACAAAGGCCTGTACCGTCTTCGCCGCATCCGTATCTGGAAGCGGAGCATGCCAAAGTAGAAGCGAAGTCTTGTCCCACTCGACCGTCCCGAGTTGTTCAACACCGAGGACTTCTGCTGTTCCTCGATTGTTCGGGTCCGGCGAAATTTCAGCGGACAATTGCAGCGGGCGAGCGGCCTGCGGATCGTCCGCCACAATCACCGTTTGCCGCAACGTCGGTTGATCGAACACAAAATAGAACTCGTTGTCCGCCGAGTTCCCGTCCGCCTGAATCGAGACTTTCCCCCATCCGCGTTCGCGCGATCGTTCAATCGGAATGCGATGGTCCTTCAACTCGAATTGAGCGGCGGTCATTTCGACAACGAGTTCCGAGCGAGCCCCTTCAATCTCGAAGTGAATCGG
>CAIJTL010000958.1 GCA_903823545.1 uncultured Planctomycetaceae bacterium | reverse complement strand
GTCTGTCATTCACGAGTTCGAACTCGCCAGGATGATTGCCATCTCTCCCCAATACGTCGCCGCCACTTCAATGAGAAATTTGGTGAGCCGGGCGGCGTCAGCCCCCGGACTGGTATGCGTGCCATTTTGTCCGGGGGCTGACGCCACCCGGCTCACCAAAGTCATTTCATTTCAGGGCACGCGGCCTAACACGCGAACGCGAACTGAAAATTCCTCAACCGCAATCATTGACGAAGCTGTATTTCATTGGCAATCTGCTCACTTACAGAGTTGAGCAGCCGTCAGAGCGCTTATGAGTTAGGCTGCACGCTGCTCAATAAGACTGTTAGGCGATCTTATGGACTGCGACGGTTTCGAGATTCGCTCCGGGTATATCCTCGCCTACTCCGGCCAGGAGTTCGACCTCCACAATGACCTCGATGTCATAGGAATCGCCCACGAGCCATCGACGGCCACGCTTTCGGTGACGCTCCGGCGCCGCGACGGAGCCTGGGTTGCTAGAACCGTGCCCCACGAGATCGTGCTTCGTTTCGAGCAGGTGTCCCGATTTCTTCGCAGGGCGGGAAACCCTGAGTTAGCTGCCGATCAGCCGACCATTCGATTTATAGGTTTCTTGTATCCCAACGATGAGACAATGGACGGGTTTCTCGACGAACTGACTGACCCATCCCAAAATCTAATTGTACAAATGGAAGACGAGTCGGCGTTCAAAGTCCATGCGGCGCGTGTTGCCATTGAAGTGCATGCCTAACAACATGCAGGATCAGAAGGCGGGTAGAATTCAACGGCAAGGCTGAGCCCGTGGTCCGCCGCTGATCAGCTTCCCCGCTCGGCGGTCAACCGCAATGAACCACAAGTCAGCCGCGCGTTCGATCCGTTGTCGAATGAGTCGCTGTCGGGTTGGCTCCACCGGACTACCATGAGCCCATGACGCTCATCGACGAAATCCGAGTCAAAGTTGGCTCCGGCGAATTCGAGTACTCGCAGCATGCAGTTGATCAGACGACTTTGCGCCACAATTGCTGTCCAGGAGCTCCGCGAAGCAATTGCGAGCGGGGAAATCATCGAAGACTATCCGAACGACAAGTACGGCCCGAACTGCTTAGTGCTGGGACTCACAACCGCCGGTCGGCCGATTCACGTTCAATGCAGCCACCCATCGTGGCACGTGATTAAGATCATCACGGCATACCAACCCGACCCGGACGAGTGGGACGATTTCAAGTGCAGGAGAACCGGAAATGGCGACTGAATCATTGGAAGAAGAATTCGTGAATCAGAACGTGACGTATACGTTGCAAACTGCTGGTCGGTTTGTGGTCGTCGAAAACGTGCCTGCCCGCGTTTCGTTACGCACTGGAGAGCGGTTCTTCTCGCCCGACACAGTGGAGCAGTTACAGCAAATTGTGTGGGAACAGAAGGCTCCCGTGCGGATGGTCGAAACTCCGGTTTTTCAATATCCCGTCGCCGTCGCCTAATGCACATCTCCAACGACGAAGTGCAAAACAGAAGAGAAGACACCCGCCCAACTTGGACGTTCGCCGCACATCGCTAACGAGAATCGCATCACGATTACAGCACGAATCCGATTTCACGCAATCGTGCGCGAATTGTTTCGTCGGCGAGCAGTTCGCGAAATCGCGCGACTGCTGGGCGGTCCCAGCGTGAGGCGGGGATTGCGAAGTCGTAGTGTTCTTCTCGCAGCGGGATGAAGCTCAAGCCGTACCGCTTGGCGACGGAGTCGATCGCGACGCCCCAGTCGGCTCGGCCTTGAGCGACTGCTGCTGCGACGGCGTTGTGGGATTTGGCTTGAACCGCGTAACCGGCTGGCTGCTGTTTGGTGGCATTTGCGTTGAGCGGCACGGCGCCAGTCGCCGGTTGCATGGCGGGGTTAGCCACTTGACCGGCGGCTAGCGCCGTGCCGCTCAATAGTTGGTCGATCAGGATGCGAGTGCCGCTCCCGACGTTGCGATTGACCATCGTGCATTGCGAGTCGTTGAGCGCGGCGGTGACCGCATCCGTCAGTGATCGGCCCTCGAATCGAGCATCACCCGATCGGAAGACGATCCCTTGCATGCGTCGATAACCAACGAGCAAACGCAAATCGTTCGTGAGAAACGGGCGGTTGTATTCGTCGGTCGCGGCGTCCAACAGGTGCATCCCTGCGATGTCGCATTCGGCCCGCTTGGCCGCAGTCAGTCCCCCCGTACTGCCGACATACAACGATTTCGTTCGCAAGCCATGATGATGTAACTCCCCCAACAACAAGTCGAGTCCCACGCAATGGCTACCAATGACGACGAGGTCCGCCGGTTCCAATGACCGACCAAGCAACGTGACTTCAACCTCACTCCCCGCTTCGATCTGTTCGGTATGCTGCCCGATCGTGATGAAGCCATCCGCCTGACTAAACGTCGTGACCGATCCCGAACCCTTCCCCATCGGATACGCCGCGAGGCCAACTTCGCCGTGCACAAGACTGACGAGCAGGAATTCTGTTCGGCCACGTTCGGAGTTCACTCGCAACGGTAACGTCGCGCGCACGGTCTCACGCTGCTCAGAAGAAACACCAGCGAACGCTCGCAGCACCGGTGCGACGAATTCGTGAAACGTGAACAGAGCCGAAGTCGGAAAG
>CAIJTL010000957.1 GCA_903823545.1 uncultured Planctomycetaceae bacterium | reverse complement strand
TAAATCGCGAACGAGTCTCGCCAATTCTGAATTCTGCGGTGCCTGACCCCGGACTATTTGAACGACTGCTGATCGCAGTTGCGGAAGAATTCGACGTGTCGGTTGAGTCCATTCGCCAACCCGGTCGCCATAGGAATTGGGCTCGCATTGCGGCCATTCATTTGGCTCATGAATCACTCAGAATGTCTCAAGCAGAGATCGCCACACGCTTCGGCAACGTGAGTGAAAGTGCCATCCGAGACGCTCTTCGCAGAGCTGCAACACGGCTTCAGAAACCGGACGACGAGATGTTTCAGCTGTCGCTCCGGCGTATCTGTACGAAACTGGAATCACATTCGGGGTGATTTCACTGCGCGGCTACTTCTCACCGCAACTGGCCGCGGCGGGCATTGGCAGGTCGAGCTTCCAGTTCGAGTTGAAGAGGCTGGACCATTCGGTGGTTTCGGTGAAGCGGCCATCTTTCTGCGGGGCGAACTTTTGGATGGCGATATCTCCCAGCCGAGGAAACAGTAGCGCGTTGGTGCCGATGAATTCGGCGTCGTGCATCGTGTGGCCGGAGTTGATCACGACGTAACGGTTCGGATTCAGTGGGTTCGGATAGATCAGCGACAGACCGTGTTGAGCCGGGTCATACTTTTTGCCCGCGACTTCGATCGAACCTTGAGTCCACTTGATCGGCAGATCTTCGAGGATGCGGGCGAGCACCGCGTTCGATCCCGGATCGCCGAATAGGATCAGGTTCTTGTCGGCAATCAACTCGTCGGACACAGCGCTGTCTTTCACTGACGGTGCGACGCCACGGAACCACTTGTCGAATTCGCGAGCAAATCGTTCGTGGGTCCACTTGGCCCAGGCGGCGTGCGATTCATTCCACGCTTTGCCAGTTGGCAACACGCAGACGAACGGCTCCATGAAGGCATCGTCGATCGGGCCTTGCAAGTTGTGTCGCTTGTGAAGACCAGAGTTCTCCAAGAACGCACGCGAACTGTCGTAATCCAACACCTCCCAATGATCGGCGTTCCAAGAATAGAGGACACCGGGAAGCAATCCTCCCGCAGCGTTCGCCAGCGGAAGTTCGTTGCCGTCGATTTCCACTCGGTCAGCGATATCGCGAGCGAGCTGCAATGCGGTGACGTTTTCCGTTCGGATATGCACGACGCCATCGTCGCCGACTTTGGCATGAACGCTCGCCGCGTCATACGGCTCGTCCATCTCTTCAATCGTCAGCCAATCACAGCGGTTGTACTTCAACGTGTGTGTGACAAACTGAATCTCACGCCGCTGCCGAGACGTCGGTCGGCCTTGCTCGACGTTCTGCTGATGAAAGGCCATGAATTCTTTGAGGCTGTCGGGATGAAACTTGTGCTCGGTCTTCGGGCCAATGATGAACTTGATCGACACTTCCTTCGCCTTGGCCGCTTCGACCATCAACGTGCTCGCCGCCAATTGCTTGTCGAGTTCTCCGCCATACGTGCAAATCGGAACGTTGAACGCGTTGAGCGCATACGGGATCGCATCGTAAATGTTGAGCGTCTCATGCTGCGGCGACGGCAACGGCTCTTTACGATCTTGGTATTTGTAGTAATCGACAAAGCCCGCTCCAGGCCCGACCGAGCACCACTCGTCCGGATGATGCACTCCCAAGTGCCAACTCCCCGCTCCTCCCATTGAGAAGCCCCACAGCACGACTCGACGATCATCAATCTTGAAGCGCCGTTTGACATCGTTCATCGCTTCGAAGACGTCGGTCTCTCCCGCCCAACGATACGAGTTATCAATCCGACCAAAGACGTCGAGCTGAATCCACGTCTGATCTTTCGGAACCGGCTTGCCGTCATGTTCTTCAATGAAACGAATCTCGTTGCGGTCGCCACCACGTCCATGCAACACGACATACAACGGCCAACGCTTCGAGGTTCTCGCCCCAGCACCTTCGGGCAATGTCACGGCATAAGGCTGAACCGAGCCATCAACTCGCGAGACAAAACCTCGAATCGTCTTGCCAGTCTGAGTCGTCCAACTCGGCTTGCCAGCAGACAGTTCCTCAGCACGTCGCAACCCTGTCTTGATCGCGTTCAACGCGAACTGCGGATACTTCGACTTCGGTTCGACTTTCGGCTTCGCTCCGTCCTTCGGTGGCGGCGGAAGATAAAACTCTTCATGACGCAACGCCCACTCGACTCCCTTCGCATAGATTTCCACATCCGCGACCAGCCGAGCCTCTTTGTTCTTCTCCTTCAGCTCAGCAACAGCCTTCGACAGATCCGCAAGCCCCGCCTTGATCGCGGTCGCATCTTGCTCCGACGGCAGTTGTGCACTCGCTGTTGAGGCGGTCGAAAGAATGAAACACGCCAACAGAATCCATGAGCGAAGCATGTGAGGCTCCTGAAGGTTTCGGATCGAACGCTGCTGATCGCCACACGTAGCCCTGTCGCTCCGCGACAGGAGGGCCGTTACGTATCAGACTCTCGAATTCACTCGACATACTTGAGTCGAGTAACGCACGGCTTTCCTGTCGCGGAGCGACAGGGCTACGTTGATGTCATCGCCACGCTATGCGTTTGCTGGCACAGTTTCGCAGGCTTGAAAACCCGTGGACTTGTGGCTGCCATCGCAAAACGGTCGTCTCTTGCTGGCATTACAACGGCAAAGCGCGAAGCTCTCTTTTCCAGCCAAGTCGTACTTGTTGCCGAGATGATCGCAGAGCGTTGCTGGTCCAGTCACCAAGAGCGGCCCATTTTCACGAGTATTGATCACGACGTCTGACATGCTGCCTTCTCCGATTGATGTGAAATGACAAAACCAAATCCATTGGTTGAGCAAGTTAGTCCGACGATCCAGGCAGGGCAATCAACGTGAAACCGTGTTGTGAAGAAACTTTGGCGCAGCAAAAAACACGAGCCAACCGAATATGAACTCGGCTGGCTCGTGGCTCATT
>CAIJTL010000956.1 GCA_903823545.1 uncultured Planctomycetaceae bacterium | reverse complement strand
CTTCGATTATCTCCGCGTCCTCTTCGCGCGAGTGGGGCAAGGTCACTGCACTCAATGCCGCCGGCCGATCACCGCTCAGTCGTCGGAACAAATCATCGACAGCATTGCGTTGCTGGAACCGGGAACGCGGTTCCTGGTACTGGCGCCGGTCATTCAGCGGCAAAAAGGTGAATACCGTGATCTGTTTGAAGACTTGCTGAAGCGAGGCTACTTGCGAGCTCGTGTCGATGGTCGCGTGCTGCAATTGAACGCCGACATCCGGCTCGACAAACAAATGAAGCACTCGATCGATGTCGTCGTCGATCGCCTGGAAGCGGGCAAATCGTCGCGTTCTCGATTGGCCGAAGCGGTTGAGGCGGCATTGAAGTTGGCCGATGGGCGGTTGGTGATTTCGACGGATGCCGAAGAGGGTCAGTGGTCAGTGGTCAGTGGTCAGTCGAGTGAAGAGTCCGAGGACGCAACGGACAACGGACAACGGACAACGGACCCCTCTGACCGCCTCTACTCCGCGCATTACGCCTGCACCCACTGCGGCGTCAGCTACGAGCCGCCGTCGCCGCAGCTTTTCAGTTTCAACAGTCCGCAAGGGATGTGTCTCGAATGCAACGGGCTCGGGGAGCGGTTTGAGTTCTTGATGGATCTGTTGATTCCGGATGAAACTCTCTCGCTTTGGAATGGGGCGATCGAGCTGCTCGGTGCGGTGAAGGAGATCGGAAAGTGGCGACGGCATATCTATGACGGCGTGGCGGAAACTTTGGAGTACGACTTGAAGCTGTCGAAGGGAACGGTGCTCAAGACCCCTTGGAATGAACTTCCGGATGCGGTCAGGCAGGCGATGTTGTTCGGCACCGGATCGCGACATATCGCCTTTGAGTGGAAGCACAGCGGAGGCGTTTGGATACATGGCGGGACATTTGATGGACTGATTCCAGAGTTGCTCAGCAATTACAGCAAGACGCGCAACCCGGCCCGACGCAAGCAACTCGAAAAGTACATGGCATTCGCTCGATGTTCAGCGTGTGGTGGCACACGATTGAATGCGCAGGCGCGTTGCGTGACGGTGACGTCGGGGACATGGGAGGGCGGACGGCGGAGGGCGGACGGCGGAGATGAAGAGGAGAGAAGGGGGACGGCTGAGAGCGGACTGAAGTCGAACAAGGATGTGACATCGGATCAAACAATTCCGCCCTCCGCCCTCCGCCCTTTGCCCTTATCCCTCGCCCTCAACGAAGTCTGCGCACTCAGCATTCAAGAATGCGCACAGTTCTTTGAAGCACTCGAACTTGGCCCAACGGAGCAGCTCATTGCAAGCGAAGTGCTCAAAGAGATTCGTGGGCGGCTCGGCTTCTTGTTGCGGTGCGGGTTAAATTATCTGACGCTCGACCGCGCGGCGCCGACGTTGTCGGGTGGCGAGAGCCAACGGATTCGGCTGGCGGGGCAGATCGGCTGTGGGCTAGTTGGCGTCGTCTATATTCTGGACGAACCTTCGATTGGATTGCATCCGCGTGACAATGACATGTTGCTCGGCAGCTTGTGTGATCTGCGCGATCAGGGCAACACGGTCATCGTTGTTGAGCACGATGACGAAACGATGCGCGCGGCCGATTACATCGTCGACTTTGGCCCTGGGCCTGGCGTTCGAGGTGGTCGAGTTGTCGCCGAAGGCTCGTATGAACAAGTCTGTAAATCGAAGGAGAGCCTGACGGGGCAATATCTCTCCGGCAAGATGACGATTGATGTGCCGAGCGTGCGGCGGATTGATGCGGAGCGAGCTCGGACGTTGTGCCGTGTTGATGCGGAGGGGGAAACGCGTGAGTGGGAAAGTGGGAGAGGGGGAGAGGGGGAGAAGAAGACAAACAAAACTCGGCAAGTACGAACCAAGTCCCTCTCCCCCTCTCCACCTCCCCCCCTCTCCCCCTCCGCCACAACGACGAGCAAATCCTTGCGCATCATCGGCGCGACGCATCACAACCTGCGTGATGTCGACGTCTCAATTCCGCTGGAAGCTTTTGTCTGCGTCACTGGCGTCAGTGGCTCCGGAAAAAGCTCGCTCGTCAACGACATCTTATGGGAGGTGCTCAATCGCGACCTCAACAAGGGAAACGGAACGCCGGGAGCACATCGTCAGATTCTCGGGCTTGAGCAGCTCGATAAGGCGATCGACATTGATCAATCGCCAATCGGTCGCACGCCGCGATCGAATCCGGCGACGTATGTCAAAGTCTTCGATCTCATCCGCGATCTTTACACGCAACTGACGGACTCGAAGCGACGTGGATACAAGCCGGGGCGGTTTAGTTTCAACGTGTCGGGCGGACGTTGTGAAGCGTGCGAGGGGAATGGCAGCAACAAGCTGGAAATGGATTTCCTTGCCGACTTGTGGGTCACGTGCCCCGTCTGCGGCGGGCATCGGTTCAATCACGAAACGCTGGAGGTGAAGTTCAAGGAGAAGAGCATCGCCGATGTGCTGGAACTCGATGTGCAACAGGCGATCGAACACTTCGACAACATCGCACCGATTCGCAAGCTGCTACAAACGCTGCACGATGTCGGACTCGATTATTTGAAACTCGGACAACCGTCGCCGACGCTGTCGGGAGGCGAGGCTCAGCGGATCAAGCTCGCTCGTGAACTCGGTAAGCGATCGACTGGCCGCACGATCTATTTGTTGGACGAACCCACGACGGGGCTGCACTTCGCCGATATCCACAAGCTGCTCGACGTTCTGCACGGATTCGTGAAGGCTCGCAACACCGTACTGGTCGTCGAGCATAACCTCGACGTGATCAAGACCGCCGACTGGGTCATCGATCTCGGGCCCGAAGGTGGTTCTGGAGGCGGACGCATTGTCCGTTGCGGAACACCAGAAGAGATTGCG
>CAIJTL010000955.1 GCA_903823545.1 uncultured Planctomycetaceae bacterium | reverse complement strand
TCTGTAGCCGCTGATGCCATGATCTCAACAACCTTGGCATCGGCATCTTGGGCGATGTATGTCCAGGTTGCGCTCGAAAATGCGGAACTCGCATGGCAGTTGATGCAGCTCGAAACAGGAACGCCAGGCATCGTCCCTTCGTTAACAAATATGTCTAAACCACGTCGCTCTTGCGGCGTAAGCAGACCTACCGCATCGCCACCCTTGGGACCGCCTGCAGCAGCCCAACGGTCGTACCGCGAGTCATCAGAGACAAGCGTTGCCTCATACATCTGAATGGCTAGGCCAAAGAACAGACCGAAGTTCGACTCCACTTGCGGAATGCCATCGGGGGTTAGAAGGGTCGTCTGCCACTGGGGCAAGAATGCCTCTTCGATCAGTTCACGGTAGGTGTAGAACAGCCCCATACCATCAGGCATTGCAAATTTGCCAAGAACCGAATCAGAACGCGATACGAGCTGTGAATCGAGTGCGTGTCGGTCTAGCAACCGGTGCGCGAGCGTCGACATCATTTTGCCCGAACAACTCATCTCCACCGAACTGAGTACGGGGCCGACCGCCTGCGAGGCGAGCGATGCCATGTCGAGTAGCACAGGCACCTGTTCAAGAACGTCCGTTCCTTCTACCTGGCGCCAGACCCGCGCGGTCGGATCGATCGGTCCGCTCCCGTTCACGCCATTGAACTGCGCATTAGCTCGACCGTCCCAAAAATTGCGCACATTGAGCACAGCATTAATGACTGATGGCGAATTGCGGCCGGTGACCTGACGCACGTTCCCTTCAGCATTGTGAAAAACCGGGTCGGTCACATCGTCGCAGAGCTCAACAAGGTTGCTCGATACAAGCTCGCGGTACGCACGCTTGAGCACGCCCTGCGAACCAACGACATCGTCGACATTACGAAGCCGCGTGCTGAATCGCGAGCGTGGATCCTCAAACACCACCGTCGGGAAAAAGTCGGCCCCCTTAGTCTGCCCGGGCAGGATGCCCGCATCAAATGTTCCGTTGGCACCCGGATTCACTGCGTTGATGCGTCGAGGGTCTACGCCCGCATGACCGTGGCACGAAGCACAGGCAGTCTGACCATCACTTCCAAGGTTGGTATCCCAAAAGAGTGACTTTCCAAGCGCAATCGCTGCCGATCGGCTGCTGACATACTCCATGATCGTTGGAGGCTCGGGAACCGCCAGACCGCGCAAACTCGGTGGATACTCAAAAGCCTGGGCGACCGTGGTTACCGTTAAGAGAGAGAGAAACGATGCACTACTAGCGCCATACACGAGGAATTGCTTGAACAACATAAGCTGTTTCCAAATGATAACGTACGAATGAAAGAAAGAAAAATTTAAGACAGGCAAACGCTCGAAACTGATTAACTCGGACTACCCCAGTGGTCAAGCAAGATTCCTAGATCAGAACCACTGAAGATACCGTCTCCATCGCAGTCAGGGATGCCTGGGTTTTCCATGCCCCACTTCACGAGCAACACCGCTAGATCTGAGCCATCGACCATTCCCGAAAGATCTAGGTCACCGAAGGCGTATTGGCACGCATCAAGCCGACCATCTTGGTTGGTATCAGTGACCAAGTTGAGCTGGCAATTGTCGTCGATGCCATCATTGTTACAGTCCGCATACGTGTCTGTCTCGCACGCATCGCCGATCCCGTCGTTGTCACAATCTGCTTGCTGTGCATTCGACACGAACGGGCAGTTGTCGATGGTGTTGATCACGCCGTCACCATCAACATCCTCAAGTGACGGCACCCGGTTGACGCCGTGCAGGATGATTGTGCCATTCCATTCGGCACTGGCCCGCGGAGTGCCTTGCCCGTTACCGACATAGATTGCCAATTGGGACTTCGACATCAGAACTGGCTGGGCCAATACAACCGTTCCGAAAACAGGCGTGCCATCAGGGTAAAAATCACCGTTCGGCCACATTGCATGG
>CAIJTL010000954.1 GCA_903823545.1 uncultured Planctomycetaceae bacterium | reverse complement strand
GACCGGCCACAACGGAGACCGGCCACAACGGAGACCGGCCACAACGGAGACCGGCCACAACGGAGACCGGCCACAACGCGCGTGCCTGCGGCGTGCAGTTAAACGATTCCACCAAATTCCTCAGACAAAAAATGACGTGACGGGGATCTTCGTCCCGGACATTCGTAAGAAGTGTCCGGGGGATTAACCAATGCAATGCGTGGCTTTGAGCGATCGATTTCGACAGCGACTGGAAGGCCGGAATCTGGCTGATCCGCTGCATGTGATCGGGCTCGTCGACGCGGTTTTGGCGAGTGCTCGTGAGGCTGGGGCGAGTGACGTGCATCTCGTCCCGCAAGAGGCGGGCCTGGCGATGAGCTTCCGCATCGATGGCGTGTTACAGCCGGTGGCTCAGCTTCCGAAAGAGACCTCTTCAAATGTTATTGCTCGACTGAAAGTGCTTGCGGAGTTGCTGACATATCGCACCGATGTGCCGCAGGAAGGGCGAGTACGTTCCGACGATCGCTCGGTCGAAATGCGAGTGAGCACGTTCCCAACGCTATTCGGCGAAAAAGCGGTCGTACGATTGTTTGTCGGTTCGGGTGAATTTCGATTTCTTGGAGAACTCGGATTGCCCAGCGATATCGAGCGGGCGTTGCAGCGATTACTCGAAAGGCGCAACGGGCTGCTGTTGATCACCGGGCCAGCCGGGAGCGGAAAAACGACAACCGCGTATGCTTGCCTGCGAGAAATTGTTCGCTCAAGCGAAGCGACTCGGAGCATTGCCAGCCTGGAAGATCCCATTGAGGCGGTTGTTCCCGGCGTTGCTCAGTCGCAGATCAATAGCGTTGCTGGATTCGATTACGCAACCGGATTGAAATCGCTGATGCGGCAAGACCCAGAGGTGATCTTTGTCGGAGAGATACGCGACCAGAACACAGCGATGACCGCGTTCCAGGCGTCGCTCACCGGGCAGCTCGTGCTGACGACGTTTCACTCCTCGAGTGCCGCCGGAGCAATCAGTCGGCTCAGTGACATGGGAATCGAACCGTACTTGCTGCGCAGTGGAGTGATTGGAATTGTCGGCCAGCGATTGCTGCGGCGGTTATGTGCGTGTGCCACAAGTAACTCCGAAACGCTCGGCCTTAAGGTCTCTCGTGCTTTGCAGCCCGTCGGTTGTGAGCATTGCGGTGGAACGGGGTATCGAGGGCGAATGATTATTTCAGAGTTATTGCAGCCCGACTTAAGCGGGTTGGGTCGGGCGATCTTGTCTCGCGGCGACGCGACCGAAATTGAAGCATTAGCCGTCCAAGCGGGGATGACGAGTCTCTGGCAACGAGCGTTACAAGCGGTTGAGTCGGGCCAGACAAGTCCCACCGAAGTCAGACGAGTGCTGGGTTGGGAACCGTCGTAGCACAGGCGGCTCGCCTGTGTGTGCAGAGATAACGAGTAGGAGTAGGAGTCTTGTGGGCGACTTGCTCCGCAACTCGCCGCCGAGTCGCGGAGCGACTCGGCCACATTGGAAGCGGCTTTGCTGCCTTATGAGCCATTAGGGTTAAGGACGCACGGCAATCTTCTCAGATAATTCAGGGTCATTGTTGTGGAACGGAACAACGCACGCGGGCCGCGTGCGCCACAGGTTGAATAAGGTGCTGAGATGAGCGATCCACAAAACGAAAATAAGCCGCGCGGCAAGCCGCTTGATCTGCAAGACCTCGCGTTGCTCAATCAAGAGATTGCGGCGTTGGTGCGAGCAGGCATCCCGCTAGAGTCGAGCTTGTCGATGCTCGCACAGGCAGACGATTCGCGGTGGTTCGCAAGGTTCCGTGCGGCAGAGGAAGGTTTCGCTCCACCGAGTCAAGTGGGTTACGGTGCTCAAGAGGTCTTGATGCTGCGACTGGCTCAACGTCTGCGTGAAGGACGATCGTTCGCCGACGCGCTGCAATTGGAAGGTGCCGAACTTCCTCGTATTTATCGAGCGGTCGTGGTCGCGGGGTCTCGTACCGGACGATTGCCGGAAGCGCTCGAAGCGTTGGCGGGGTTCGCTCAATCGGCCTTGCAGTTGCGGCGGCGGATCGATTTGGCGTTGTTGTATCCGGCGTTGGTGTTGTTGCTCGCGTCGTTCTTGTTTGCGGTCGTGATCAGCTTCTTTGTGCCGAGCTTGGTCGGTGCGTTCTATTGGCTGGAACTGCCCGAAACTTTGTGGCTCAATCGGTTGGAATGGCTGCGAGAACGAATCTGGTTCTGGGCCTGGATCGTCCCGGCAATGGTCATCATGTTGGGAGGGTGGTGGATCGTCTCGACTCGCGGTCGCTTCGGCTTGAAAGGGACAACAGACGCAACGACATGGTCGGCGTTCAATGTCATTCCGGGATTGAATTCGATCTTGGCGAACTTTCGCCGTGCGAACTTCTGCGACCTGATGGCGATGTTGTTGGAACATCAAGTCTCGCTCCCTGAAGCGTCGGTACTGGCTGCGGACGCGGCGGGTGATGTCCGACTGCAGCGAGTTGCCGCACGCATTGCGGAGGGAATTCGCAGCGGTCATTCGTTGGCGGATTGCTTGGTCGTCGGTCGTGAATTGCCGCCGTTCTTGTCGTGGATGCTGATTAGTGGTGAGCGGCAGGGAAACCTCGTCGCGACGTTGCGTCAGGTAGCGGAGGTCTTGCGTCAGCGTGCCGCGTCGCAATCCGACTGGCTGCGAGTCGTGTTGCCATCGACGTTGGTTGTGATCATCGGCGGCGGTGCGGTGTTGGGATACGCGGTGGCGGTGTTTGGTCCGATGTCTCAGTTGTTGGGACGATTGGGTGGGTTTAATCCGTAGCACAGGCGGCTCGCCTGTGTCGGCTCTTCAATGAAATCACAGGCGAGCCGCCTGTGCTACGTTTCAAGGTAACTCGCGATGACGCGATTTCGATTTCATGCCACAGATGCAAACGGGCAGCCGCTCGACGGTGAACTGAGCGCCGAGTCGGCAGACGCCGCGCGTGGAGAGCTGACCACTCGCGGGTTGAAGGTTCTTGACGTGCGGGTGATCGACGAGTCGGCTCTTAACTCGATTCAACCAGAGTCGATTCAG
>CAIJTL010000953.1 GCA_903823545.1 uncultured Planctomycetaceae bacterium | reverse complement strand
TGCCGCACTTCGAACCAAGATCGACACTTTCCGTCGGATTACCGGAACTCGAAAGACGGTCATGCTCACGCTGGTTAGCCCATTTGGGCTAAGCCCGAATGAGTACCAGCGAGAGCTAGTCACGACCGACATTCAGGCCAATGTCTTGTTTCGTTTGTGAAAGAAGGCGACTGTGATAGGTGGCCAAATCTGGGGTCAATGACCGGGATTTGGCCACCTATCACATCGTCGTCGTGGCATCAAAATCTTCGTCAGCGACATCGCTTTTGCACCAACTCGATTGAATCAGGAGACGAACAATGACTCCGCAAGAACGCATGGATCGAAGAGTCTTCTTGCTGATTGAGCCAGCGGAATCACCGACGCGCGTCCTCGGCTTCTTCAGCTTGTCGGCCTGCCAGGCGACTCCTTGCCCGCAGCCCTTCAAAAGTCTTTTTCCCGGAACACGTCCATGATCGTTGGCATCATCTCAGATACTCACAACGAGATTGCAGTCACGCGACGTGCGGTTTCAATGCTGCGTTCTCGTGGTGCGGAAGTGCTGTTTCATTGCGGTGACATCAGCGGCGCGAAGCTTGTCGCCGAGTTCGTAGGAGTTCCGACGTACTTCACCTTCGGGAATCATGATGCCGACAATGTTCCAGAACTCCGCTCGGCGATTCGAGCAATTAGTGCGACGTCACTTGAGTGGGGATCAATCGTCGAAGTCAGCGGGCGGCGACTTGGCGCTGTTCATGGCCACAACGCAACCGACGTCCGAGCGTTGCTTGCAGCTCAGCCAGACTTTCTCTTCTCTGGCCATTCCCATGTGCCGCGTGATGAGCAGGTCGGACCAACTCGTCGAATCAATCCCGGCGCACTTTATGACGCTGACCAGTTAACGGCAGGATTGCTCGACCTCGAAACCAATCAACTTGAATTCTTGACGGTCGCACATTGAGGTGAATTATGACGACACAATTCTCAAATGACCGACGCACATTCTTTGCCCAAACCGGAGCTGGCTTCGCGAGTGTTGCGCTGAGTGCGCTCTTGGCTCAGGAGTTGAAGGCGGCGGCTCCGAAGGTGGCGGGCGTTGATCCTTTGCAGCCGTTGGCGGAGCGGGTTTCGCATTTTGCTCCGAGGGCTAAGCAGGTCATCTTCCTGTTTCAATATGGAGGACCTTCGACCTTTGACTTGCTGGATTACAAGCCGGAGCTGATCAAGCTCGACGGGCAGAAGGTGCCGGAGTCGTTCAAGAAGAATCCCGATCGAGTCGGTGGCGTCTTCAATCATTGCAAAGACGAACTGATGGCTGGGCCGTGGAAGTGGCGGCAGTATGGCGAGTCCCGGCAGTGGGTGTCAGAACTGTTACCTCATACGGCTCAGCACATCGACGAACTGTGTCAGGTGCGGTCGATGTTTAGCGAAAGCTCGAACCACGCGCCGGCGACTTACTTGATGAATACCGGAGCGATCCTCGGTGGCAAGCCGAGCCTCGGTTCTTGGGTCACGTATGGGCTGGGGTCGCTCAATCAGAATCTGCCGGGCTATGTGCTGCTCTACAAAGTTGGTGGGCTCGGCGGGTCTCAGAATTGGAGCAATGCCTTCCTGCCAGCAGCGTTTCAAGGGACTCAGTTCCGGCATGAAGGCTCGCCGGTGCTCAACCTGCAACCGCCTGCTGAGTTCGCGGACGTGCAACGCTCGACGTTGGACTTCGCTCAAACGCTCAACCGCAAGCACGCCGAGCAACGACCGGGAGTGCTCGATCTCGACGGTCGCATTGCTTCGTATGAGTTGGCTTATCGCATGCAGTCGGCGGCTCTGGATATCGGCGAGCTGTCCTTAGAGACGAAAGCCACTCAGGACGCTTATGGCTTACATGATGCAAATGGTCCGAAGGCGTTGTTCGGACGGATGTGTTTGCTGTCGCGGCGGTTGGTCGAGAAGGGAGTTCGCTTCGTGCAGCTCTACAACGCGGTCGACAAGCTCGGTTGGGACGCGCACGACAACAACACCGACTATCACAACCGCAACGCCGCTCAGACCGATCAGCCGATTGCGGCTTTGCTCAGCGATCTCAAGCAGCGAGGGTTGCTCGATACGACGCTGGTGATCTGGGCCGGTGAGTTCGGTCGCACTCCGATGAAGCAGGGCAACAACGGTCGCAATCACAACCCGTATGGCTTCACGATCTGGATGGCCGGAGGCGGAGTGAAGGCCGGCAGCGTGATCGGCTCGACCGACGACATCGGCCTGCGGGCCGCCGAGCAACCTCAGTCGGTGAAGAACCTGCACGCGACGATTCTGACCGCACTGGGCCTGCATCCCGATGACTTGTTCTTCGACTTCAACGGCCGACAAGAACGCCTGACCGGAGTGGCTCAGAGCTGGAAGACGATTCCGGGAGTGCTGGGGTAAGCGGACCTGTTGGTGAAGTCGATGTCGCCGAGGTTCCCAACGCGCCGCGCTGAAGAACTTGTCGTCCCGACATCCGCTGTCGCTCTCGAGCATCTGCCAAGATGGCTCTGATGTTGCCTTCGAACTTGTCCGAGAGTTGTTCTCGAATCGCATGGATCTCGCGAATCGTGGCGTCATGTTGCGGGGCGTTAGACGTCATCGTCGATCATTTCTTCGGGAGTGCAGATGATGGGAATCGCGTGACCAAGATCTCTCATGCGATTCCCTCAAGCGGCGAAGTGACAGATTGGCGTGAGTCTGTCGTCATCTCGACAAGTTCAACACTCATGTCGCCTTGCCGACGACGATGACTTCCTCGCCGTTGCCGACTGGGCAGCGGAGTTCGAAGCCGTGAGCGGTTTTCTTGTGCTCGACCTTTTGAGAACGCACGGGTTGCAATGCGTCGGCTCCTTGACGTTGCACGCGGATGGCTTGTTCCAGCAAGCCTCGGCGCGCCAGGAATTGCTCTTCGCGAAGCAAGACGTTGGAGACGGTCGGCAAGAGCGTTGTTGAGAAGTAGCGAACGGCGTCTTCTCGCTTCGTCAGCTTGCGAGCTTCGGTCAGCGAGTCCTCCAACTTCTTCAAACGCGGGGCTTGCTCGGCGAACGGCAACTTGGCGATGACTCCGAGTTCGGCATAGTCGGCTCGCATCTGCTTCAGCGACGCTCGCACTTCCGCCACCGTCAATGAGAGCAGCAGATCGGCCTTGCGTTTGCCTTCGGTATCGTCGGGCTTGGGCTGTAATTCCGATTCCAGCCCCGTGTCAGCACCGAGCAGTCGCAGGAGCTTGCCACCGGCTTGCGGGTCGTTGAGCGTCGCTGCTTGCTCGTCGATGCGCCGAGCCAGCCAATCGCCGAAGAGTCGTTCTTCCCACTGGATGCAATTCGCGACATCGCTCGTTGGCGGAAGTAGCTGCAGCTCTGCGGCGAGTCGATCGAGCTGCTCTGGCTTCAGGAGCGGCAGATGCGCGGCGAGCACGTCATTCGTCATCTTTTCGATCGCCACATTCACCAAGAACGAAATCAAGATGGGCTGACAGCCGCAGTCTCGAGCCAACTTGTAAACGTCCAACACATCGCTGATGGCGGCATCGGTCTCACCGGCAGCGAACCGCAGGCGTGCTCGCAGCAGTGCCGCGCGGCTTAGCTCGCGAGCTTTCTGCAAGTGCGGCAACAGCAGCTGCGGCCCCGCATCGAGATCGAGCTGCCAATCACAAGGACCGACCGAACGGGCTCGATGCAGCTCATGCAGCGAGACTCGGAACTGCGAGACGGTCTGAGCGAGGTCAGCAGGCAGCGGTGTCGTCGCCGATGTTGCTGCGGTATCGAATGACTTCTTCTGCTCGTCCTTCAAAGTCGGCATTGCCGAAAACGCTTGCCAGTAGATGCCCGCCGCATTCGGAGCGACGGTGCTGCGAACCGCTTTCGAGTTCGCGGCATCTCGCGCAGCCTTCGGTTCATCGGCCTTTAGTGAGAACGATCCGCAGACCGTCACCAAGATGCAGCCGGCCGTGAGTAGATTGGAAACAAACTTCATCGCAGAGACTCCTGCCAAAGGGATTGAGATTCGCTGTTCCGGTAGACCAGTGGGCGAAGTTAGCCACAGGTGAAACACAGCGCGGCAGCGCCGCAATCAAAACATCAACGCGTGTCGGTCGAGAACTTCTTGAATGGCAATCAGCGGGTTCTCTGAATCAGTGGTCCATCTCACCGTTCTCGAAGGCGTTCTTGAATTGCCGCTGATTCAGAGAACCCACCGATGGAAGCT
Organism: uncultured Planctomycetaceae bacterium; assembly: GCA_903823545.1. Lineage (GTDB taxonomy): Bacteria > Planctomycetota > Planctomycetia > Planctomycetales > Planctomycetaceae > SXKJ01. Next base: position 191 of record CAIJTL010000953.1, on the reverse strand, counting down.
GTTTGCTCGCAGAGAACAGCGTCAGGTTTGAAGGCGGCTATTCGGTGTTCGATCTGTGTTTCATCTGTGGCCGAAACCTTCTTTTCTTTGATCTCCGTAGATCGCCGGAAAGGCGTGGAGATCGAGTGGTTGAGAAAACAAGGGGACTGAGGTTTGAGCCATGAGTCGATCCAAGGCTTCATCGGATTCCG
>CAIJTL010000952.1 GCA_903823545.1 uncultured Planctomycetaceae bacterium | reverse complement strand
TTGGAAGCAATCGAGTTGCGAGAACTCCTGCCAACTCGTTTTGCTCCCATCAACGATGAGTTGCTTGCGAAGTTTCCTCCCGTCACGAAACGCCTGAACGACCTGTTTGATCGTGTGCAAAGGCAGCTTCAGCATGAAGCGGAACAGCTCTCAAACAGCACTCAAAAGCAGTACGCCATTTGGCATCAAAGACGAGATCTGCTCCGCTGCCCCACGCTAAAGCCTGCGACTCGTGATGAATTGCTGGGGAAACTGATTCACGATTCGACGAAACTTCAGGCAGAGTCCGATGGCAAAGATTCGATCGAAGAGGCTCCGCAAAACGATCGACAGCGGTCGTTATGGCAAATGCTTTGCACGATCCATACTTTGTCGCTGGTCCCTGCGCCGAAGTTGGCTGATGACAAATTGTGGGACGGTTGGCACAAAGCCCGGCGAGTGGTCGAGCGCGGTGAGGTGAGCGAAGTTCGCGATCAGGTTGTCGAATTGAGTCACAAACTGCGGACACACTGGATTCGTCATTCTGTGGAGACAATCAGTGATATCGAACCTTGGGAGCGACTCTCCCGAGGCTTAGCTCGTGATTCTCTTGAGCGGAAAGATCTTTCTGCACGCATTCTGTTCGCCAGCGATGCGACCAACCTTCAACAAGAGCCGACACGTCGTTGGGAACAGTTCTTGATAGCCGAATTGTTGTTGAACTCAAGCGAACGATTTCTCGATGATTTTTGGAATGAATGGTATGTCGAAGCGACACGCGAATGCTTGTCGGGTGCCGAACGACTTGATGACAAACTGTTGGCAACAGACCGACAACGTGTAGAAGAACTCTTTGCCGCGCGGAGAAAGTCGGAACTGTTGTTGGAGGCCACGCCAGTCGAATTCGGGACACAAAAGACATCGGTCGGTTCAGTGCGTGTGAAATCGCAAGAAGGTTTGCCGCGCGGATTGGCGACCTCGTGGTTGGCCTACAAAGAGAACGATCTGCGAGCGTTGAAAAACCAAGTCCTCGCCGATTTCTGTAAGCCCCCGAGCTTTGGCCTGAACATCACCGCAAAGGATGCGCGAGCCGCGGAAGAGAACCGGACAACCATCGAGCGGCCTACGTCCAAAATCCCAGAGAAGAAAGAGACCTGCCAAGCTTCGCTGCTCGTCCCACAAGTTTTCTTTCGTAACCACGTCTGGTCTAAGCAAACGACTGCGAAGTTCAATCCCTGCGAGCCAGACGGGACACAGCTTCGCTTTTCGTCCGTCCCGACGACCGCCGGAATTCGAGTCAACGGAAGCGATCGCCATTCGGTGGTCTTTGTCTTAGACGCTTCCGGAAGCATGGTGGAGAAGAAAGACGGACAGATCACGCTCGACCGCTGGACTCCCGCGAAGGCCATTCTGTTGGACGTGCTCAGCGATATGCGGGCCGCTGACCGAGGCAACGGCGGCGAGCCACGACAAGTGGAGCTGATCGTCTACGGGCACATCTATCGCAACCGCGATCGAGCCATCCAAATCAATGATTGGTTCAACGTAGAGACCGAATTGCCTATGTCGCCGCTGACCGATGATGTCATTGCTCGCGTGCGTGCCAAGCTCGAAAACCTGGAACCCTACGGCAGTACGCCGCTCTTGAAGGGAGTCAAAAAAGCCTCCGAGTCACTGAAAGCCAAGAAGACTCCCGGAACGATCATTGTCATCACCGACGGCTTCCCGAATGACGGAGCACGCGTTGACGTGCAAAAGGGAGTGTTCAATACCGATGACTGCGAAGTCGTCATGAACAATCTCAAGAATGAAATCGATGATGCGCTCAATCAAGCACAATCACAACGACGCGAGATCGAATTGCAAGTCATTCTTCAGGGGTTTTCACCTGACGCAAAGCTGACTCAAGCCGAAGATGCCGCGAAGGGAGGCTTGAAAGCATTCATCAAGAAGCAACGCGGTACATTTTACGAGGCTGAGAAAAATGATGATTTGCGCAAGACGTTGAAACTTTCGACCAAAGGCCGCCCCTTCTTTGTGATCGAGGATGGGCAACCATTGAGCAAAGTTCGTGAAGCCCCGCTTGGTGAATCCGTCCCTGACCTGACGCCAGGAATGTATCGAGTCGCATTTGCGACTCCAGAGCGGTTGAAAGAGAGCCCATTGATCGAACTCAAAGGTGGTGAATTGTTCGATTTCGAATTGCTGGCGGGAAGTGAACTCAAACACGTGCATCCGCTGGCATTGAAAGGTTTCTCGTCCTTTCGACGGACGCCGGAACGACCGAGTTACCGGTTTGGCTATCTACAAAATTTCCGTCAGTCGGACGGGCGGGCCGCGTTTGTGGTTGGCATCCAGAATTCCGAGTCCGAGTCGAATCGCAAATCCCCATTCACCGAACGACCGCAGCGTCTGGTTCTGGAAATTGCTCCGAAAGGGCAACTGCTGCAAAAAGCGGTGCCGATGTCGTTCCGCATTGAACCAGACAAGTCCGATCCGACCTGGAACGTCCAGGTTGATGAATGGCCCGAAAACTCTGATGCGGAAATCAAAGCTTACGCTATCTGGGACCAATGCCCTTTCGACTCTCTCGTAGAGCTCTCATCAAACCCGGTCTGGCCCTTGCCGATCAGTCTTCCCGTTTCCAAAACGGCGAAGGTTGAGTTCGCTGTCACCGACGTGCAAACCCCTGCGAATGACCGAGTTGATTTGGACGACTCGGTCGAAATCCGTTTGAAGCTGAGCAACCAAGATGACGCTTCGGTTCTGACCAATAACTGGCGGCATTTAGCGCAGTTGCACGTTCAATTACGGCTCAACGGCAAGCTCATACCGCATCTTGAGGAGACCGCAGAGGTTATTGCGTCCGTAAATGAAATACGCTGGAAGTTCTCGAATCTTCCCAAAGAGCACTTCTCGCGAAAGGGGCTGAGTTTCGCAATTACATCGTGGTACACGTTCGAGCAAAACTCCGTCGCTTTGGAGCAACCGTTGGTCATCAAAGAAGAATGAGCCGATTCAGCTTGTTGTTGGTTATTCAGCGCGACATTACCGCTACAACCAAAATAGTTTGACATCGGGTTCTCATTGATTGTGAAGCTTTGCGGACTCTTAGATTTCCTGAGCGAAAAAATCCGTTTCTCGGCTACGACTCACTCACTTGGTTCAGTGCGAATCACCGATTCCCTGAGCAGATTGAGGATGATCGGTACGAGCTGTCTCAAATCATAGGCGATTCACGGACCCGAATCGCCCGGCTCGCCACCGCCAATCTTCCCGTAACTCAGGGAGAATATTCATGCGTGGCAGGTCTTGGCTTTCACCGTCGAAATGGATTTGTGCGACGACGTGCTCAGTCGCCTTGACGACCGCTGGCGTGGCGTCCGCTCAAGCCCCGGCAACGGCACCGCCGTTTACTCCAGCGCCGATTAACGGCACGCTGGTCGATTTTATTACCGGCTTGCCGGTTTCACACACCATGCAAGTCATGGCGAAACCCAAACTGATGCGTCCCGGCTTTGCTGGCGAACCCGTCGATACTGCGAAAGGCTTGGCCTCAAAAATCAAAGCCAAGGAAGTCGACGTTCCCAAGCGAGTCAAGGCGGCGAAGTACTTGGGCAAAGTGGACTGCCAAGCGTTCCCAGATTCGCAAAAACAATTGCTCGACTTAGTCGTTAACGACGAATTTGAAGAGGTTCGATTGGCAGCGGCGAAGGCGTTCAAAGAACAGTTCTCCAAAGGCTGCAATCCGAACCCCAGCAAGAAGAAGCAACGCCGCTACGACACTTGCCGCGGTTGCTGCAACAACACTGAAATTCTCAACAAGCTGGCCGAACGCGCCTATGAATGTGACGATACAGGCTGTGCAAAAGAGCCTTCGCCGCGAGTTCGAGAAGCGATTGCTGAAGCACTCAATTGCTGCTGTTGCTGGCAATATCACACCGGCGGAAGTCCTGAACAGCAGTTTGAATTAAGCCCGCCACCTGACGCCGCACCAGCAGTCGAGGCACCCAAAGATGCTCCTGCCAAGGAGGCTCCTCCAAGTGCTCCTCCTGAGGCATCCGCTGCTGCTTTAGCGAAACCCAGTTCAGAACTGGCTAGCAAGATCGTCGCTCAGGCAAAGAAATTAGAGGTCGAAGAAGTTGAAGAGGCTGACGTCTCCAAGGCGATCGAAAAGGACGTGGGAGCCGAAGAAGAACTTGAAGAGTCCAAAGTGTCGGAAGAAAAAGAGTCCGCAACGACTGCAGAGCATGTCACCGAGTTGACCAAGGCTGCGGACGCTCAAGTGCGACGAGTGACGATGGTGAAGAGCTTGCCTGAAAAGGTAGTTGCCGAGCCTGAAGGCGAGACCAGCCGTGTGGAATGCCTTCGCGGCCATTGCCCTGTTGCTATGGTTGAACGACGTCTGGAAAAAGCGTCTGCCGAATTCACGACGAACTACAAAGGATGTCTATATGAATTCTCGTCTGCCGAAGCGTTGGAAAAATTCCAGAG
>CAIJTL010000951.1 GCA_903823545.1 uncultured Planctomycetaceae bacterium | reverse complement strand
GGCGGCGCGGGCGGTTCCGTAGCCGTGCGGCGCGCGCTCCTCGCGGCGCTGGTGGCCTCCTGCGTGACGCGTCCTCCCGTGGCGGATGGCGTCGGCGCGCCGAGGCGCTGGCGTCGCACGGTGACCGCTGTCGACGCGCCGCGCGCGCTGCGGGTGACGACGTGCTTCGACGGCTCCCCTCCCCCGCGCGTGCGACTGCGCAACGGCGCCCCGTCGACGACCTTGCGGCGCGCGATCGATGGCGCAACGCTCACGACGACGGCGTTCAACGGTTTCGTACCCGCTGGCGGCAACACGTTTGCAATTCTGCTCAACGACGGCACGGACGCGATCACCGGCACGTTCGCAGGACTGGCCGAAGGGGCGACAATCTCGAACTTCTTAGGCAGCGGGCTGAGCGCGACCATCAGTTACGTCGCCAATGCCGACGGCGGAGCGAGCGGCAACGACGTTGTCTTGACCATTGTGAATCCCGGCACGCTGTCGGCCGTACTGAGCAGCGGCAGTTTGACGATCACCGATTCCGACGGCACCAAGAACAACAGCCTGACCGTGAGTGTCAGCGGATCGGATCTCGTCATCACAGACACCAACGAAGCCTTCGACGTCGCTCCGGCAGGCGGCACGCTTTCAAACGGCAACAAGACGCTGACGATCCCGGCGGCTTCAGTGACGGGGACGCTCACGATCAATTCCGTCGGCGGCACGGATACGATCGACATCAGCGCGCTCGGCACGACGTTGCTCTCGTCGCTGACGATCGACGCAGGGGCGGGAACCGACACGGTCAACCTTAACGGCGACGTGACGTTCGCGTCGAACAAGAGTCTGAGCGTCACGGCCGAGACGCTCAACACGGCAGCGAGCGCGGACGTCATCGCGTCGGGAACAGGGACGATCTTGGTCACCGCTGACGATGTCGCGATCGACACCACGAGCACGCTGCAATCGGCCTCGACGGTCACTTTCGTGACACAGACGGTTGCGCGGGAGATCAATGTCGGTACGCAAACGACTGGCGCACTCAGCCTGACCGATGCGGAACTTGATCGAGTCACCTCGGGAACGACTCAGATTGGTGATACCAACAGCGGCACGCTCACGGTCAGCGCGGCGATCACGCATGCCAACGACCTATCGCTCACGACGGGAGCCGGAGTCACGGTCAATCGGGCCATCACGATGTCTGTGGATAAGGATCTGTCGATCAACTCCACGAGCACGACATCCCGAATCAGTCTGCTCAACGCGACTTCCGACATCACCACAACAGGCAGCGGCGCTGTGTCGATCGTCACCACTCGCAACATCTTCCTCAACATCGGTTCGAGCCTCACGACAGTCAACGGCGGGATCACGCTCAGTGCCAACTCCGCGGGAACTCAGTTCGCCGATTTCGTCGGGATCGAAACCAGCAACGTCCTGATTCAGACCACTGGCACAGGTGATATTCAGCTTCTGGGAAAAGGGGCCGAAACCGGCAATGACTCGTCAGGAATGTTTGGCGTGATCCTGGACAACGGGACGAGCATCACTTCGACGGCCAGCGGTCCCTCTGCGGGCAAGATCACAATCACCGGCACAGGTGGAAACGGGACGTCGAACAACCACGGTGTTCTGATAGGTGGTGCGACAACCGACGTGACCAGCGTCGATGGCAACATCTCGATCACAGGGACCGGTGGTGATGGGTCCGCAGACGCCAACATAGGCATTTGGCTTGTGGGCATCGAAACGGTTTCATCGACTGGAGTGGGACCCAATGCGGCTTCAATCACAATAACGGGCTTCGGTGGAGCTGGTACTTTCAACAACTACGGCGTGTACCTGCAATCCGACACGACCGACGTGACCAGCACTGATGGCGACATCACAATCACAGGAACGGGGGGGGTGACGGAACAAGCCTCGGAAACCTCGGTGTTTCTGCCTCTGGCATTGAAACCATTTCGTCGACAGGAACTGGCCCTGGTGCCGCATCAATCACGATAAATGGCACTGGCGGTAATGGGACGACCGACAACAGTGGCGTGCGAATGAGTGACAGCACGACCGACGTCACCAGCGTGACGGGCAACATTTCGATCACGGGAGTCGGCACCAATGGGACAGCGAGCCACGGAGTCGATATCGCCTTCAG
>CAIJTL010000950.1 GCA_903823545.1 uncultured Planctomycetaceae bacterium | reverse complement strand
GTTGGAGAACGGCATCGAGCGGGTGAAAATCACGGACTTCGGTCTCGCGCGAGCAGTCGACGACGCCAGTTTGAGTCAGTCGGGAATCATTGCCGGGACGCCCGCGTTCATGTCTCCGGAGCAAGCCTGTGGCGATCCTGTCGATCATCGCAGCGACCTCTTCAGTCTGGGGAGCGTGCTGTACTCGCTGTGTGCCGGCCATCCGCCGTTTCGTGCGGCGACGACCGTTGCGACTCTCAAGAGAGTTTGCGATGAGACCGCTCGGCCGTTGCGTGAAGTCAATCCAGACATCCCGCAGTGGCTGGATTCGCTGATCGCGGAACTGCACGCCAAGAATCCCACCGAGCGATTCGACTCGGCCTCCGAAGTTGCGACATTGCTCAGCAAGCGGCTGACTCAATTGCAGACGGGTGCGGCCGCCGATGAATTCGAGCCAGCGGTGATGACGCGGAACAATTCCGGGCAAGCCACGTCGGCTCGAAGTACTGAGCAACGTTTTCCGACGGCGCGTCGTCTGGCTGTTGCCGTCGTTGTCAGCGCGAGTGTGTGGTGGGGGTGGCAATTCCTTCCGAACAAGCCGGTCTCGCCACCGAATATCACTGATGTCGCTGGTAGTCACGATCGCCAGAACGTGGGTGCTTCGACTTCGGGAGACGTCCCACATTCTGGCGAACTTGGCAACGGTTCTGATCTCGCCGATGACGCTGGTCGGAAACCGACAATTCTTGAAACGGACAAGCCAGCGGTTCCCGTGCCGTTGCTGAATCCGCTCGATGGACGACGGCGTGAAGACATTACTCCTGATTTGCTGAAGCTCGCGGGCGGTGGGGATTCCGAGAGTGCACCTTTGGAACTAGTCGCGGTACTCGGAAGTGAAGCGAATGTTTGCAGCGTTGCGGTGAGTCCCGATGGTCGGTTCGTGGCGAGCGGCGGTAATGATTGGGCGGTGCATCGTTGGGATCTCGGCGGTTGGCAATCGGGGAGCGACAGTCCTCCGTATCAAGTTTTCAAAGGGCACAATCACGCGGTGTGGTCGGTCGCCTTCAGTCCTGACAGCAAACTTCTGGCGTCCGCTTCGTTTGACGGTTCGATCATCCTGTGGGACGTCTCGACGGAGCCCAACACTGGAACGTTGTTGGGCCACTCGCGCTGGCATTCATTGATCGCCTTCAGCCCCGACGGAAAGACGATCGCGGCGGGTGGCGACGATGGCTCGATCCGTCGCTGGGATGTGGCAACGCAACAACGTCTGGATTCGTGGCGGTTCCACGAAGGAATCGTGCGAGCGGTCGCGTTCAGCCCGGACGGCAAACTACTGGCGTCTGCGGGTGAAGATGGCACGGCACAGATCATAGAGACTGCGACCGGGAAGCGTCGCCGGTTCTTTCGTCATGAGGGAAAGCGGAACGCGGTGGCGTTCAGCCCGAACGGAAAATTGGTCGCCGCCACGTGCGACATCCCGCCCGGTCCGTCCGCTCGAATCTGGGAGATTGAGACGGGTGCCGAGCAGCCGGTTCTGGAAGGACATTCTTTGCATGTCAGCGACGTTGCGTTTCAACCGCACGGTGAATTACTGGCGACGGGCTCGTGGGACGGGACCGCACGAGTCTGGAACCTGTCGGAGGGAACGTCGCAGGTGTTTCGTTTCGGCGCCGTTCAATCCACCGCAACACGAGTCGCCGTCGCCTGGAGCTCCGATGGTCGCTACCTCGCGGCCGCCCGCGAAGGACAGCTCGTGTGCGTGTTCCGAATCGCGCCGTCGATACGGTAGGTGCCGTTACAAGCGCGCTGTTCGTGGCGGACGCCGATAGCCGCCGTCAATTTTTTTTCTTTTTCCGTGAGACACTTCCAAGGGAGATGTCGCATTGACTTCTGACTCGCGAGATCGATCGCGGGGTTTTGAGCAAAACTCAAACGTCGGGAGTCATCATGACTTTTTCCTTTCGTCGTTGGCTGATGGGACTTGGGAACCAAAGGAGCGTTCGAAAGCAGCGGTCACGACGACCGAGTTGTTCAAGCACCGAGCGGCTGGAAGATCGGTTGGTGCTGGCCACGTTTCTTGTCACCGGGACCGGCGATGCGACGGGGAGCGTGATTCAGATTGGAGCAAGCGACGGATACCTTGCGCCGTCGCTGCGTGCGGCCATCGACGCGGCCAACAACGAGGCCAGTCACCCCGGAGCCGACGTGATCTCCTTCCTGGCCCCGGGTGAAGTCCAGGCGGCTGCCAATGACACGCACCGCCCGTTCGCATTCGGTCCCACCGCCTATGTCATCAGCAGCGACATCACCATCGGAGGAGACGTGGGCGTCACGATCGACGGTCAGAATCAGCGGCGTCTCTTTGGCGTGTTGGCGGGAGCAACGTTGACGTTGCAGAGGATTACGCTCAGCAACGGTCGTGCTCTGGGAGGAGACGGCGGCAATGTGACGACCGGTACGGGTGGTGGAGGTGGCGGCGCGGCGGGACTTGGCGGTGCCATCTTCAATGCGGGGACATTGCAGATTTTCAATTCCACATTGATGGCCAATACCGCCCAGGGAGGCAATGGCGGCAATGGGGCTTACAACGATGACGACGTGACCTTCAACCACATCTTTGGCGGCGGCGGAGGTGGTGGTGTGGGGGGCAAAGGTGGTGACTCGCACGGCCTGGGTGGCGGCGGCGGAGGGGGCGTCGCCGGGCCGGGAACCTCGGATTATCAGACCGTCCAAGACGCAACGACTTCCCTTCACGGAGGCGATGGCGGGCTCAATGAAAACGGCGGCCAGTCTCGCGGCGGAGTGCTCGTCTTAACTTCCCCCAACCGCAGAGGCGTTGCGACTCAAGCTGGGACAGCAGGTGGTGGAGGGGGCGGTGGTCAGAGCTTACTTTTCGGCGTGAGCAATGGTGCTGGCGGAACCGGCCTCAGCAGCGGCGGTCTTGGTGGTGGAGGGGGCGGCGGCGGAAATTTCGGTGGAGGCGTGGGTGGGTTTGGCAGCGGAGGTGGTGGTGGATCAATTCACGATGGTCCCGGAGACGGTGGATTTGGTGGAGGCAGTGGAGGGATCGGCTACGTCGAAGATGCAACTCTCAGCGGGTTCGGCGGCGGCATCGGCTCGGATGCTAGCGGCGGTGGAGGTGGTGGCGGTGCTGGTCTTGGAGGGGCGATCTTCAACAATGGCGGCAGCACCGTCATCGTGGCAAGCACCTTCTTCGACAACCTGGCGCAAGGTGGGCGGCGCGGGGCGAATGCCACGACGGAAGCCTTCGTCGGACAGGCTGGATCGGGAATGGGAGGCGGCATCTTCAACAACGGTGGCAGCCTCACCATCACCAACAGCACCTTTACCGGGAACACGGCTCATGTGGGACTCGGCCCCAGTTTGAATGGGAAAATCTTTCTACCTTTCGCAGTTGGCCAGGGGGGAGGCGTTTTCAACCGCAACGGCAACGTGGAGATCACCAACAGCACGTTCTCGCAGAATGAAGGAGTGACCGCGATCTCCGGCCCCTTCCTGGACCCGATCAAAGCGGGGCGGGCCATCTACAACCTCGGAGATGGTGCGACCGCGACGATGTTTCTCTCGAACAGCATCCTCGGTCAGTCCGACTTGGCGGTCGAGGACTTCACCGCCGCGACGAGGAACAGCGGCACCAACACTTCGAGCGGAACGAATAACCTGATTCGCCGTCAGTCCGGCTTTGACAGCGGCATCGTCAGCGTTGCGGACCCGCTCTTGAGCAGTCTGGATTTTCACGTCGGATCGACGAAGACCCTGAGCTTGCTGCCTCTCAGTCCGGCCATTGATGCGGGGACGAACATCGGCGCGCCGACCGTTGATCAGCGCGGTGTCACTCGACCGCGACAGGGCGGAGTGGACCTCGGAGCCGTCGAGCATCTCGGAGGTTTCGTCATCTCTCTCACCGATGGCGACCAGCAGGACGGGATCGCGCTCACGGATTTCGACAGGCCGCTCACTGTGACTGTGACAAGCCTGACGGCCGAACCAGTGGTCGGGGGACAAGTCCTTTTCACCGGCCCAGCCACAGGAGCAGGGCTGGTTTCAACATCGCAACAAGTCACGATTGGCGCTGATGGAATTGCCACACTCACCGCGCGCTCCAATGGAGTCGTGGGGACGTACCAGGTCACCGCGTCGGTCGGCGATTCTTCGACGGTTTTCACGCTCAAGAATCATCCGAATGTCGGGCCGGAGATTCTCCCGCTGCCGATCGTGAACCAATTGTATTCACAGATTCTGCCGGTGATCGGCAATACGGCTCCGTACCAGTTTGCCGTCACGTCGGGCTTGCTTCCGGATGGTCTGACCTTGAGTGATTCGGGAGTTCTTGCGGGAACTCCGACTGCGTTCGAGGCTTACGACTTCACCGTGACCGCCACGGACTCGCACACTGCGGGCGGACCATACATGGGAACGCGCCGCTTCATCGGGCAGGTGCTGCCAGACTTGATGGTCAACAATCTGGAGGACGAAAACGATGGCGACTACTCATCCGGGAAGTTGTCTTTGAGAGAGGCGATCTACCTAGCGAATCTTTTTCCGGATCCGAACACGATTCGCTTCGATCCGTCGCTGACGGCGTCTGGTCCGATCAGCGTTGATCTCAGTTTGGCAGGCGACCGCTCGGTAGGACCGGCGGCCTTCGCGATCAACAGTGATATCACAATTCTGGGGCCGAATGGTGCGAACGGAATCGCGCTGGCTCGTGCCAGCACGGCAGGGGCCATGCGACTGTTCAACGTATTTGAAGGAGGGACGTTGACCGTTCGCAACCTGACACTCCGCAATGGCTTGGCAATGGGTGGTCGTGGCGGTGATTCGCTGGGCGATGGTGCTGGTGGTGGAGCCGCCGGATTGGGCGGAGCCATCTTCAATCGCGGGACCGTCAACGTCATCGGTTCAACGCTGGTTG